>JACNJP010000380.1 GCA_014382465.1 Planctomycetota bacterium | reverse complement strand
GCCATCCCGCTGGCGCGCGGTGTCGAATCGCTCAACGTCGCCACCGCCGCGGCGGTGCTCGCCTGGGAGCTCGGCGGGCGGGGGGAGGGGGGATGAGCGACGGCCTGTTCGACGACCAGGCCGGGCCGCGGCCGGCCCGCCCGCGCCCCGCCGCCGACGCGCCGCTGCCGGAGCGGCTGCGGCCGCGCTGCCTCGACGAGATCGTCGGCCAGCAGCACCTGCTCGGCCCCGGTCAGCCGTTGCGGCGCGCCTTCGAGTCCGACGAGTGGGGGTCGATGATCTTCTGGGGCCCGCCGGGCACCGGCAAGACCACCCTGGCGCTGCTGATCGCCGACGCCGCCGACCTCGAGTTCCGCACCTTCTCGGCGGTCCTCAGCGGCATCAAGGACGTGCGCGCGGCGATGGAGGAGGCCGGCAGGCTGCGGCGGTCCAACGGCCGCCGCACGCTGCTCTTCATCGACGAGATCCACCGCTTCAACAAGGCCCAGCAGGACGCCTTCCTGCCCTTCGTCGAGCGCGGCGACGTCGTGCTGGTGGGGGCGACCACCGAGAACCCCTCCTTCGAGGTCATCGGCCCGCTGCTGTCGCGGGTGACGGTCCACATCCTCCAGCCGCTCAGCGAGGAGGAGCTGCAGCGGCTGCTGCGGCGGGCGCTGGAGGAGACCGAGCGCGGCCTCGGGGCCCGACGGCACCAGGCCAGCGACGAGCAGCTCCGGGCCATCGCCCGCTTCGCCAGCGGCGACGCCCGCCGGGCCCTGGTGGCCCTCGAGCACGCCTCGCGGCAGGCGGACGTCGGCGAAGCGCTGCCGGACTCGGCCCTCGAGGCGGTCTTCCAGGGCCGCGCGCTGCTCTACGACAAGAGCGGCGAGAGCCACTTCGACCTGGTCAGCGCGCTGCACAAGTCGGTGCGCTCCTCCGACCCCGACGCCGCCCTCTACTGGCTGGTGCGGATGCTCAAGAGCGGCGAGGACCCGCTCTACCTGGCGCGGCGGCTGGTGCGCATGGCCAGCGAGGACATCGGCCTGGCCGACCCCAGCGCCCTGCGGCTGGCGGTGGCGGCCCGCGACGCCTTCCACTTCCTCGGCAGCCCGGAGGGGGAGCTGGCGCTGGCCGAGTGCGTCGTCTACCTGGCGGTGGCGCCGAAGTCGAACGCCGTCTACAAGGCCTACGGCGAGGTCGTGAAGCTGATCGACGGCGGCTACGCCTATCCGGTGCCGATGCAGCTCCGCAACGCGCCGACCAAGCTGATGAAGGAGCGGGGCTGGGCCCAGGGCCAGAAGTACGCCCACGACGAGCAGGGCGGGCTCACCGACATGCCCTGCCTGCCCGACCAGCTCCGCGGCGAGCGCTTCTACCGGCCGACCGAGTTCGGCGTCGAGGCGCGGATTCGCGCCCGCCTCGAGGAGATCAGGAAGCGCCGGGACCCGAGCTGAGGGCCTAGTGCTCGGTCCCAGGGATTCGTCGACGAAGTCGGATTCTTCGCGGGAGCTGGCAAGGCGCGCCGACGAAGGAGGCGTATCCGGGCATACGTCGAGGAGGCTGCAACGCAGCCAGCGGCCGCGAGGGGTTCGACTTCGTCGACGAATCCCTGGGACCGGGCACGAGGCCGAGGACAATTCGTCCGAGCCTGACACCCTCCTAGAAGTCCTCCAAGCGGGCGGCGAGGCGGGTCTGGTCGACGCGGATGGTGTAGGTCTGGGAGACCGCGGCGTCCTGGATGGTGATGGCGGCGGGGCTGGAGCAGTTGTCCATCGAGGTGGAGCTGGTGGAATTGCCTTCGTGCCGGACCAGGCCGATCATGAGCAGGTATTCGCCGCTCCCGGGCGCGTGGAGGCGGGCTTCGCCGAGGGCGTTGAACTCGCCCGCGCCGCTGCCGCTCCACCAGCGGTGCACGCCCTCGCGCCGCAGCTGGATCGACAGCTTCACGTCGTCGGGCAGGGGCACCGGCTCCTGCAGCACGAACAGCAGCTCGGCCGAGCGCCGGAACACCACCCTGGTGTCCTGGCTCAGGCCGCGCAGCTCGACCGACTGGAAGCCGTCGCTGGTCAGGAGGAGGTCCAGGGAGCCCTCGCCGGTGTAGAGGGTGGTCTCGCCGCGCCAGCTGTGCTCCCAGAAGCGGCTGTCCTCGGCCAGCCCGGTCATCATGACCTGCTGGACGGCGGCGCCGGCTTCATCGACGAACTCGAGCTTGATCGCCTTCAGCCTGCCCCGCAGGTCGATCGGCTCCAGCCGCGGATCCCGGTTCACGCCCGGGACGATGACCATCCCCGCGGCGACGAAGACCGGCGCCTCGTCGCGGTTGGGCACCACCTCGACCCGCCCGGGGCCGGGCTCGAGCGAGCTCCACTCGAGCGCGCCGTCGTCGTCCAAGCTGGCCGGCGTGTGGTCGGTGCCGCCGTTCTCGTTGTCGCGCACGAATTCCACCGCCAGGTCCTCGAACTCCAGGCCCTCGTCGACCAGGAGCTGACCCGACAGCGAGCCGCCGGCGCCGAGCTGGAGCAGGACGTTGCCCTGCCCGGGGAAGAAGCCGGCTTCGGCCGGCCGGTAGCCCTCGGCGGACGCCTGGAGCTGGAACTCCTCCGCCTCCTCGTCCTCGGGCTGGCCGCGCAGTTCGAACCGCCCGTCGGCGCCGCTGCTGCTGCGGATGCGCCACTCGTGGTTCCAGTACCAGTCGTCCTCTCCGCTGCCGTAGTAGTCCTTCCACTGGAGCATGACGCCGGCGTCGGCCACCGGCTCGCCGGAGGGGCCGACGACCTGCCCGGCTGCGAGGAACGGAAGCCCGGCCAGCACGAGCTCTCCCAGATCGGTGGTGCCCGGCGGGTAGGCCGGCAGCAGCTCCACGCGGACCCGGGCCAGAGCTTGGCCCCAGTCCTCGCCCGGCAGGTCGAGTTCCAGCGAGCGGCTGCCGGCCTCCTGCATCACCGGCTCGGCCAGCGGGTAGCGGAAGCGGCCCTCGGCGTCGGTCTCGAGGTCCTCCCAGCTCGAGGAGCTCGAGTTGCCCGACTTGGTCTCGTAGATCAGGTCGAGCTTGGTGGCGGCGATCGGCTCGCCCCGCTCATCGACCACCCGCCCCACCAGCACGCAGGGCGCGGTGTCGGGCTGCAGCCGCAGCCGGACGGTCTGGCCGGGGGCCATCGGGCCGGGGCCGTCGGCGGTGATCGCGCTCGGGTAGTCCGGCAGCTGCACCGAGGCCCGCAGCATCAGACCCAGGCCGACGAAGGGGAAGCGGGCCACGCCGTCCTCCAGGGTCGCCATGCCGCGGCCGGAGGCCGGCATCCCTCCCGGGGCGATGAGCATCCGGTTCGAGCGCGGGTCCTCGTCGACCGCCACGGCGAGGGCCACCTCGACGTCCAGCTCGATGCGCTCGCCGTCGACGTCAAAGACCTCGACCAGCACCGCGCCGGTGGTCGGCAATTCGAGCAGGTAGGGCTCCTCCGGGAGATCGCCGAGGTCGACCCGCTCGGAGACCGCCTCCGCCAGCGGCAGGGCCAGGGCCACCTCCACCGCCGCCACCTTCATCGGCCCCATGCTCAGCAGCGGCACGAAGTCGCGGATCGCGGCGATGCCGTCCTTGCCCTTGGTCTTGACGGTCATCATCGGCTGGGCGAAGGCGCCGAAGCGGACCACCAGCGCCACCGGCACGCCCGCCACCGGCCGGCCTTCCGGGCCGAACACCTGGACCTCGAGCTGCGACCGCGGCTGCAGGGTCAGGACGATCTCGTCGCCGGGCTCGGGATCCTCGACCATCTCGAAGTGGAAGTACTGCTCGGTGCGGGCGCCCAGGACCAGGCCGAAGCCGGCGTAGGGCACGCGGACCTCGCCGTCGGCGTCGGCGCGGAAACGGCGGCCGACCTGCTCGAGGACCGCGGTGACGTCCTCCAGCTCGCGCAGGGCCTTGAAGGCCTCCTCCTCGTCGATCTCGCTGCCGTCGACGAAGAACACCACCGCCCCCGGGAGCGGCGTCTCGCCGTCCGGGGCGACCACCCGGACCAGCAGCGCGTCCTCGTCCTCCGAGGAGGCCTCGAAGGCAGCCGGGGCGGCTGGATCGGCGCCGGCTCCCTCGTAACGGACGCGCCCGGTGGAAGCGGATCCCCGCTCGGCGGCAGCGGCGGCGCCGGGAGGGGCGGTGGCGGTGGCGGCGGCTCCGGCGGGATCGGGAGCCGCTTCGGCGGCGACCGCGGCAGAGTCCAGCGCCGCCGGGTCGGGCGGCGCGTCCGGCGGAGCGAGCAGCAGCCAAGCCCCGGCGCCGGCGGCGACCAGGAGGATGAGCAGCGGGAGGAGACGGTTCATGGCGGTGGCAAAACCCGAGTCTAGCCGGCGTGCCGGGAGCCGGCCTCAGCCCTTCCCCAGCTCGGCCCGGGCCCGCGCGAGCGCGGCGGCGTCGATCCGCAGCGTGAAGACCTGCACCCCGGCGGCCTCGCGCACCTCGATCAGGGCGGCGGTCTCGCGGTCGCCGAGGGTGTGCTTGCGGGCCCGCGTGCGGCCCTCGCTCCACCACAAGGTGGGCAGGGCGAAGTAGCGCCCCGGACCCGGGAGCACTAGGTCGCAGCGTCCGTCGCCGTCGAAGCCGCCCTGGCCGGCGGCCGAGAAGCCGTCGTCCTCGGCCGGGACCAGCGACACCCCGAGCCGTTCGCCGGCGGCCAGCGCCGGGAGCTCCTCGAGGACCAGCGCGACCTCCAGGCCGCGTCGCAGCACCACCTGCCGGTCCTCCGAGACGTCGTTGAGCAGTTCGGGGCGGAAGCCCTGGGCCTCGACCACCAGGTCCAGCGGCCAGCGCGCCGTCAGGATCGGCGCCAGGCCGCGCATCGCCGAGTAGAAGCCGTCCTCGGGGCGGCCGCCGTACTCCCGCAGGACCGCGCTCGGCACCGGCGCGCCATCCTGGTCCCGCAGCCCGATGACGAAGTAGCGCAGCCGCTCGCGGAGGTCGATCCCCTGCAGGCGCGGGTCGCGGTTCTCCTGGCCCGCCGCCAGCAGCCCGCAGTCGACCTCGCACAGCACCGAGCCGCGGCTGCCGCCGGCCGCGATCCCCCCGCCGTAGACCCCGGCCGCGAGGTCGTGCCAGGCGACCGCCCCCCCGCCCACCACCAGCCCCCAGCGCGGCACGGCCGCCCCGGCGC
>JACNJP010000408.1 GCA_014382465.1 Planctomycetota bacterium | reverse complement strand
GGCAGCGAGAGCCGTCGGAGGGTGCTGCGTCGCCAGGCCCGCATTCGCTACCGGCCGGCCGGCGCCACCTCGGCTCGGATCCGGATCGTGGCCTCGGCCGTCGACATGACGGTGATGGGGGAGGTCAGGCCGGAGTCGGGGAAGGCGAAGTCGAGCAGGTACTGGTCGAACTTCCGGTAGTTGAGCTTGGCCCGCACCACCAGGCTGCCGGAGGCGGCCGCCGGCACCTCGATGGTCTGCTCCTCGCCGGACGGCGGCGGCGCCGGGTCGCCGACGCCGGGGCAGGCGACGTCGTAGCTGGCCATCTCGGCGGCGCCCGGGAACATCGAGCGCTTGAAGCGCACCCCGACCATCTCCCACAGGTTGTGGCGGTCGATCAGGTTGCCGTAGCGGTCGACCGGCTCGGCCTTCATCATGAACGAGCCGGTCTCGACGAAGTGCTCCTCGTTGACGCGGCCGGAGTGGAACACCACCCTGCCCTGGTCGTCGGCGACCTCGATCTCGACCCAGGCCTGGATGATGTCCAGCGGGCCGGTCGGGAAGTCGTGGCCGACCTTGTTGTTCAGCAGGTGGACCCGCAGCGGGAAGCTCTCGCCGGGGGCGACCTCCTCGGGGGCTTCGATCTCGATCGGCACCGCCGGACCCTCGGTCCAGCGGTCGGCGATCTCCGGGATCTCGAACTCGCCGCGCAGCCACTTCCGGGTCATCTCGGCGTGCTCCTCGGCGCCCTTCAGGCCCAGCAGCACCGGCATGTACTGGTTGGCGCCCAGGAAGCGGTGGCTGCGGTGCTTGCCGTCGTCGCCGCTGCGGTTGAAGTCGGACAGGTCGCCCGCCGCCGGATCGGTGGAGCCGGCCACCAGCGGCATGTGGCACTCGCGGCACTCCAGGGTCTTCTCGGGGGCGTCCTCGTCGTGCCAGCGGCTCGACTTCCAGTTGTCGTACTGGTTCTGGAGCTGGACCCAGCCGACCTCGTTGACCTCCTCGTCGATGAACTGCTTGTGGCAGGCGGCGCAGAACTCCGGCGCCTTGAACATGCGCCGCGAGAGCGTCTCGACGTGCTTCGCCGGGTAGGCCCGGATCAGGAAGTCGCTGACGAACTTGGCCGCCGGCCCCTCGCCCAGCTCGCCCAGGTAGCGCTCGGGCTGCGACATGACGTAGTTGGCGTTGCCCTTGACGTCGGTCTCCTCGATGGCGTGGCAGGCGAGGCAGGAGATGCCCTCCTGGTAGCCCTCGAGGTCGCTGAGGTTGTCGACGCCGATGAACTTCGTGCCCGAGAACAGCGAGATCGGGTCGTGGCAGCCGGCGCAGTAGCGGGTCGAGTCGGCGCCGTTCTGCGCCGCCATGACGCTCTGGATCTTCTGGAAGCCGGCGTCCATCGAGGCGTAGCGGTGGGCGCTCGGCTCCCACTCGGCGTAGATCTGCTCGTGGCAGCCGCTGGTGCCGCAGCCGGCCGAACCCGCCAGCGAGGCCGAGTCGTAGGCGCCGCCGGAGGCGGTCTTGGCCAGGCTCGGCGCGAACGGCCCCTTGCCCTGATAGGGGTCCAGGTCGTACTCGGCCGGGAATGCGTTGACCATGCCGGCCGGCGTGATCACCAGGCTGAGCGCCCCGGTCAGGAGCAGGCCGCCGACGGTCCAGCCGGCCGCCGCGCGCCCGTGGCCGCGGGCGCCGCCGGCGATCTGTCCGGCGAGCTCCGGGTCGGACCGCCTGCCCGAACGCAGGGCGATCACGAGCAGGTGGTGGCCGCCGAAGAACAGCAGGCCGAAAGTGGTGACGATGTGGGTGTTGACCCACAGCGCGGTCACCCGCAGGCCGAAGGCGGCGTCCCAGGTCAGGACCAGGCCCGAAACCACGCAGACCAGCAGCATGGCGCCGCCGACCCAGCCGCTGAACTTGGTCTGGGTCAGGGGATACTGCCAGTAGGTCTTCAGGTGGCTCACCGCGTAGAGCAGCAGGGGCACCAGGAAGACCAGGCCGCCGAGCGTGTGCAGCACCACCGAGTGCTGGCTGAAGACGCTGAACGGCAGCAGGAAGATGCACAGGCCGCTCACGGTCAGGAACAGCGAGAGTCCGGTGACGACCCGCGCCAGGCCGCTCCGCCAGCCTCGCAGGCTCTGCTCTTCCCAGTGGTGGATCGGGTTCTCGTCCTTCATCGTGTCGGGGGGTCGATCTGGATGGTGGAATCGGGCGGGGAATCCAGCTTATGCGAAAGCGTTGGCATATTTCTCCCACTTCCGCCCTTTTTGCGCAGTATTCCGCACCCGGGGCCGGGTTTATTTCCCCGCGGCGGCCGCCGGCTCCGGCGGATAATTCGCCATCCCGTGGAAGGGCAGGGGTTCGATGGTGTCCGGGTAGGCGGTGTAGAGATCCATGTCCTTGCAGTAGCCGTCGGCGTGCAGGACCAGGGTCCGGCTCCAGCCCTCGGGCAGCGGCGGCAGTCCGGTGGCGTCGAATTCGAGCGCGATCTCGTCGCCGCGGGCCAGGATCACGAAGCGGTCGTCGACCCGCCGCAGCAATTCGCGGACATCGCCGTGGGCCGTGAAGATCCCGCGCATGTTCTTGAAGGGCACACCGAGGTCGAGGCGGTGGTAGTCGTAGACCGTCGGGTCGCTGCCGTCGGGGGAGTACTCCCGCGGATAACCCAGCGGCCGCAGGACGGCGGCGGTCGGATGCAGCTCGTGGCGCACCAGGCCGCCCGCGCTCAGGTCCTCGGCGGCGTAGATCTGGTCCCAGGAGACCTCCATGTTGGTGCGGATGCGCAGCCGGCCGTCGGTCTGCAACGGCAGCTCGGAGATGTCCACGGTCATCACCCGCGGCAGGCCTGCGGGGAAGCCCATCTCGGGCGAGGCGGGCGACCAGCCGCCCGCGCCATCCGGCAGCTCGATCCACGGCGAGCGCATCGCGACCCCCGCCTGCCAGGCGGCGTAGTTGACGTGCGAGTAGGTGTATTCGACCCAGCCGTGCAGCACCAGCACCAGCCGCCGCGCCGGATCGCGGCGGCGCAGGCGTTCGCCGAAGTCGAGCTCGAGCCAGTGGTCGCGGGCGTAGCCGGGGAAGCGCGGGTCGGGCGGCGGCGCGGCGTAGCGGCGGTCGACGTGACGCAGGTCCTCGAGCAGGTCGCGGCCGCGGTCGCTGCGGGCCGACTCGGGGTGGATCGGGGCGGCGAAGGCGTAGGCCTCGCCGGTGGGGAAGGGAGCGGTGCCGGTGAAGCGCTCGTCCGGGTGGACCTCCCACTCCGCCGGGTGGTCGTAGACCCGCAGGTGGAGCTCGTCGAGGTAGCTGACCTCCTCGAGCGGTTCGGTGACGCGCAGCAGGTAGCGGCCGCCGCGCGGCCGCACCAGCTCCGGCGGGATGCGCACGTCCTCGGTCGGGTCGGGCGGCGCGTACTCACCGGGGGCGGCGAAGAAGCCGAGGCCGCCGACGCCGAGGAAGTCGGTGACGAAGGCGAAGCGCTCGCCGTCCCAGCTGAACAGGATCGGGCAGGAGGACGGCTTGCGCTCGATCTTGGTGATCTGCCACAGCTGGCCGGCGGGCACCTCGAGCTCGCTCTGGAGCACCGCGTCGGGCCAGCTCAGGCGGACGTAGTCGGCCTCGGTGGCCGCGCCGAGGCCGAAGTGCAGCCGCCGCGGGGCGCTGCCGAGGTAGCCGGTGGAGGACTCCAGGCGCCGGAGCTGGCTGCGCTGGCCGGTCTTCAGCTCGACCAGCAGGCCGACGGCGTCGGGCTCGGCCCACCAGCCGGAGTCGGCGTCCGGCTGGCTCGGCAGGACCTGCAGCCAGCGGCGGCCAGGGACCGGCGGCGCGCTCCACAACTGGGGCGCGGCGCCGGCGCGGGCCACCAGCAGCTCGAGCGAGCCATCGCCGTCGAGGTCGGCGGCCACCGCGCCGCGGCTGCGCGGCCGGGGGGCGCGGTCGCCGAGGGGAACCGGCGGATGGAGGCCGCCGTCGCCGTCGCCGGAGAGGATCCAGTGGCCGTGGCCGTTGGCGCTGCCGGCGTCGAGCAGGACCAGGTCGAGGTCGCCGTCGAGGTCGAGGTCGCCCAGGAGGGCGCCGGCGGCGCCGCGGAAGGCGTCCAGGGCCGCGGAGAAGCGCGAGTTCGGCTGGTAGGACCCGCGCCGCCCTTGCAGCAGCAGCAGCGGCGCGTCGGCCCCGCGCAGGAGCAGCAGGTCCTCGCGGCCGTCCAGGTCGAGGTCGCCGCTGACCAGGCCGTCGCAGTCGCCGGCGCCGGCCAGGGCCGGGAAGCGGTCGCCGGCGTCGCGGTAGCGGCCGACGCGGTCGTTGAGGAAGACCTGGTTGTCGGCGCCGTGGTGGAGGAACAGCAGGTCGAGGTCGCGGTCGTCGTCGAGGTCGGCGAAGGCCACCGCCAGGGTGGCCCGGTCGCCGCCGTCGATGCCGGCTCCGGGCGCGACGTCGAGGAAGCTGCCGTCACCGTTGTTGCGCCACAGGGCGTTGGGGGCGCCGCGCCGGGAAGCGTCGGCCGGCCCGAAGCGCGCCACGGCGAGGTCGAGGTCGCCGTCGTGATCGGTGTCGGCCCAGGTGGCGCCGACGCTGGTCCAGTCGCCGCCGGCGACGCCGCTGGCGGCGGTGACGTCGGTGAAGGCGCCGCCGCCGTCGTTGCGGTAGAGCCGGTCGGGACCGGCCCGGCTCAGGAACAGGTCGGGGTCGCCGTCCTGGTCGTAGTCGCCGAAGAAGGCGCCGATGGCGCCCCGGCCGTCGACGCCGCAGTCGGCCACGGCGGCGAAGTGGCCCCGCTCGTTGAGATAGAGCGTGCCGCGGCCGCCTTCGCCGGTGGCCGGGAGGAACAGGTCGAGGTCGCGGTCGCCGTCGACGTCGGCCACCGCGGCGCCGGGACCGAAGGCCGCCGCGCCGGCGCCGGGGGTGCTGCCGGGCCAGCCGGGCTCACCGGCGGCGCTGCGGTCGAGCCCGGCCAGCGGCGCCCGGTCCCGGAGGGCGGGCGGCTGCGCCAGGTCCGGGGCCGCCGCGGTCCCCTCGAAGGCCCGGACGACGCTGGCGTAGCGGCCCATCTCGCCGTACTTCATGCCGGACAATTCCCCGGCCTCGGCGTCCTGGAGGGCCCGGAAGCGGTCCAGGAGCTGGCGGGCGCCCTCGGCCCCGCCCTCCTTGCGCAGCC
>JACNJP010000404.1 GCA_014382465.1 Planctomycetota bacterium | reverse complement strand
CACCCTGTGCCACCGCTGAGCCGACACGCTCTGCCCGCAAACACCATGAGGCTCTCCCGAATCCTGACCGTTCTCCTCCTGCTGGCCGTCGTGTTGCCGGCTGGATGCTTCAATTCCTCCGGATCCACGGCCGCCGCCGTCAAGGCATGGTTCAAGGGCCAGGTCGTCGGCACGGCTGGAGAGGCGGTGCCTGGCGCCACGGTCTACCTGGTGCCGGCGTCCTCCGTCTCGACCACCCCGATCACCGCGGCCTCGATCCGGTCGGGCGCCTCCGAGGGCTACGACGAGCCTCTGGAGGACCTGGTCGCCGCTTCGGGCGCAGGCTTCACCCAGGCGGTGACCGGCGCCAACGGCCGGTTCCACTTCAACACGGTCCCGGACGGGTCCTACTTCGTCTACATCGAGGCAGTCGGCACCGAGTACCTGCCCGGCGGAAGCTGGTGCCGCGACTCGGTGAACGCCACCGGGCTCCGGGCCCAGGACGTCACCTTGACCTTGTCCTCGTCGCCGAGCGCCGCCGCGACCTTCGTCGGGATGAGCACCTGCCTTGGCTGCCACGCGGAGTATGCCACCGAGAAGGGCTTGGCCCACCGCCTCGGCTTCACCGTCCCCGGCCAGCTCAGCAACCTGCAGACCCTCGACGAGCACCCCGAGCTCTTCGACGGCCTCGGCGCCTTCACCGATGCCGCGGTCTACACCGGCGGAACCCCGGTCTACCACTACGACCTCGACACCGGCCGCGGCTTCGACAAGTTCAAGACCAGCCTGACCGACCCCTCCGGCACCGGCGGAACGGTCTACGCCATCCTGTGGCTGTGGAAGGACACCGGCAGCGGTACGCACAAGATCACCTTCGAGAACGTGATCACGCCGGCGGACCCGCTGAACCTGATGGAACGCGAGGTCAAGCTGCTCTACGGCGGCGCCGTGTACAAGCAGCGCTACATGATCGAGTGGCCCGGGCGCAACGCCCTCTACCCGGTGCTCCAGTTCCAGTCCGCCGGCAATGACGCCCGCTACGACCGCACCCGCAAGGAGTACCGGGACTACCACCTCGACTTCTACTGGAACTCGGCGACTGACACCTTCAAGGCGCCCGACGTCAGCAAGAACATCTCGCGCAACTGCATCGGCTGCCACGCGACCGGCTTCACCCAGTCGCTGGACGGCGGCACCGGCGAGGTGGTCTGTGATTCGGTCGAGGACGTCAACGGTGAGTACGACATCGACGGCGACGGCCTGCTCAACGACATGAACATCGGCTGCGAGACCTGCCACGGCGCCGGCTCGGAGCACGTCGCCGCCCTGGAGGCCCGATTCATCATCACGCCCGAGAACCTCTCGCCGTCGCGGGCGGTCATGACCTGCCAGCGCTGCCACGACCGCCTCGTCGGCGCCGGGCCGTTGGCGGCCAACGACCACCCGATGAGCGCGGCGGGGGTGTTCGCCCCGGCCGGCATCAGCCGCGCCGAGTACCTGGCCACCTACACCACCACCAAGGGACCGACCACCGGCCAGAACTGGCAGGACGACATCCACGCCAAGAGCCACCACCAGCAGGGCCCGGACTTCCTCAAGTCCCTGCACTACCGCAACCCCGACGAGCTGGTGACCTGCGATGACTGCCACGACATGCACGGCGGCACCGGCTACCGGCGCGCCCTGATCGCCGACCCGGACGATTCGTCCCAGCCCCTGTGCCAGACCTGCCACGAACCCTACCTCGGGGACATGGTGGCCCACACCGAGGAGATGACCGGCCAGGCCCACGGCGCGGCGGTGGTGAGCTGCGTGCACTGCCACATGCCGAAGACCGCCAAGACCGGCTCCGGCACCTACGGCCTGCTGCTCGGGGCTCCGACCGGCACCAGCACCGACCCGGGGATCACCTACTTCGAGAACGACATCACCTCCCACGTCTTCGACGTGCCGAGCAAGACCAACGTGGGAGTGGCGGGCGTGCTGCCTGGCAGCGCCATGCCCATCCCCTACACCGACAACTGTGGGACCTGCCACGACGCAGGCAGCCTCCAGTACTCCGAATAGGAGACCACCTGATCCGGGGCCGCGGGCTGAAGCCGGCGTCCCCGGAACCCTTGAGGGCACCGGACGGCGAGCAGCCGGCCGGTGTCCTCCTCGTTCCTGGCGCCGGGCGCGATGCGGCATGATGGGAGCATGCTCGTCACCGCCGCCGTGCTCTGGTCCGCCTTGCAAGATCCGTTGGGGCGAGCTCCAGGAGGTCGCCTGGAGGTCCAGGAGCTGGTCTCGCCCGCCGCCGGCGACGGCCTGTGGCCGGTCTTCGCCACCAGCGGAGACCGGCGGCCCTGGCTCCTCTGGACCGAGCGCGGCGATTCTGGGGCGCGCCTGATGACCTCGGGCTGGTCGGTGTCCGGCTGGCTGCGGCCCGAGGAGGTCGCCCGAGGGGATGACTGGTTCGTCAACTGGGCGGATTTCCCGCAGATGGCGGTCTCGGCCGAAGGGCTGCGGCTGTGCAGCTGGCTGCGGAAGACCGGAGCCAGCAGCTACGCCTACGAGGTCCGCCTGGCCAGCGGGTCAGCCGACGGCGTTTGGCAGCCGCGCGGGGTGCTGCACCGCGACCGGAAGCCGGCGGAGCACGGGTTCGTGTCCTTGGTCCCCCTGCCGTCAGGCGGCTTCGCCGCGGCCTGGCTCGACGGCCGGCAGGAAGGGGAGATGGCCCTCTATGGCGGCCTCCTCTCGGAGTCCGGCCAGCTCCGGGACGAGTACCTGCTCGACCCGCTGACCTGCGAGTGCTGCCAGACCGACGCCGTGCTCCTGGACGACGGGACGGCAGTGGTCGCCTACCGCGACCGGTCGGCGGAGGAGATCCGCGACATCGCCGTGGTCCGCGGGCGTCCCGAGGACGCCGGCTCCTGGAGAGAGCCGGTGCTGGTCCACCGGGACCGCTGGCGGATACCCGGCTGCCCGGTGAACGGGCCCGCGCTGGCGTCCGACGGCGAGCGGCTGGCGGTGGTGTGGTACACGCTGGGGGCAGAGGGAGTGCCGCGCGTGTCGTGCGCCTTCTCCGAGGACGGCGGCGCCAGCTTCGGCGAGCCGCTCCAGGTCGACCTCGGGAAGCCGGTCGGCCGGGTCGACGCGCTGTTCCAGCCGTCCGGCGCCCTGCTGGTGAGCTGGCTCGAGTACCAGGACGGCGAGGCCTGTTGGATGGCCCGCGAGCTCTCGCTCCACGGCGCCGGCCCGGCGGTCCGACTGGCCCTCGCGTCCGGCGAGCGGAACGCCGGCTTCCTGCGCCTGGGTGCCCTCGGGGAGGCCGCCGCGGCGGGCGAGGGCGGCGCCTTCGCGACCTGGACCGACCCCGCCGACCGCCGCCTGCGGCTGGTCCGGATCCGCTCCGGCCCCGCGAACGCCGATTAGTCCTTTCCGGGCTTCTTGCGCCGCTTGACCGCCTCGCGCAGCAGGAACTCCATGTGGGAGTTGAGGCTGCGCAGGTCCTGGGCCGCCCACGCCCGCAGCGCCTCCATCAGCTCCGGCGGCAGGCGCAGGAGGAAGGGCTTGCGGGCGCGGCTGGTCGGCTCTCGGTCCTCGCCCGGCTGGCGGCCGGCGGCGGCCACGGCCTAGCTGTAGAGGCTGCCGGTGTTGAGGACCGGCTGCGGGTTGGCCTGGCCGCACAGGACCACCAGGAGGTTGCCGACCAGGGTGGCGCGGCGCTCGTCGTCGAGTTGGACCACGCCGCGCTCGCCGAGCTGGGTGAGCGCCATCTCGACCATGCCGACCGCGCCCTCGACGATCTTCTGGCGGGCGGCGATGACCGCCTGCGCCTGCTGCCGCTGGAGCATCGCCGAGGCGATCTCCTGGGCGTAGGCGAGGTGGCTGAGGCGCGCCTCGAGCACCTCGATGCCGGCGCGCGACAGGCGCTCGGCGAGGGTTGCTTGCAGCTCGTTGGCGACCTCGTCGCCGTCGCCGCGCAGCGAGACCACCTCCGCCGGCGTGTCCTGGCCTTCGTCGTAGGGGTGGGTGCTGGCGACCTTGCGCACCGCGGCCTCGATCTGGATGTCGACGAACTCCCGGTAGTCTTCGACGTCGAACAGCGCCTGGGCGGTGTCGGCGACCTGCCACACGACCACGGCGCCGATCTCGATCGGGTTGCCGGCGAGGTCGTTGACCTTGATCTTCTCGCTGGCGACGTTGTGGGCCTTCAGCGACACCTTGTGCTTGAGGGTGAAGGGGTTGGTCCAGAAGAAGCCCTGCTTGCGCGCCGTTCCCTTGTAGGTGCCGAAGAGCACCAGCGTCCGGCTCTGGTTGGGGCCGACGATGAAGAAGCCGGGCAGGGTCAGGATGAAGAGGACCGCGCCGGTGGCCAGGAGGATGCCCATCAGGGCGTCCTCGCGGCCGCGGTTGGAGAGGAAGACGATGTTGGCGGCTTCGAGCAGGACCAGCAGGATCAGCACCGGCCATCCAGAGATCGAGTCGCGTTGGATTTCCTGGGAACGGGGGCGTTCGGTCATGGGGAGCCTCCACGGGCTTTGGTTTCAGAATGATATCATTCTGGTATCTCGATTATTCGCAGGAATCCAGTCATCGGGCTGGTCCTCCTCTGAGCGACGGCGCCGCCACCCCGGCGATCGGGGACCGCCTCGGGGCGGCCGGGTGCCGCAGGAGCAGTTCGGGGCGGCCGAGGACCGTCCTCGACCGCCCCGACCGCCCTGCCCCGGGCTCAGTGGGAGCCGCCGGCCTGCCGGCCGACCGGGTGGATCTGCACCACCAGGAAAAGCGGCTCGGCGCCAGCCACTCCGAGTACCGCCTGCTCGCCGCGAAAGATCGTGGTGGAGGTGCTGAAGAGGTTGCGGCGGCCGGTCTGCGGCCCGGTGATCGAGAACTGGCAGGTCTCCAGACCGAGTGCGCCGCTCTCGGCGTCGAAGCTGCCGACCAGCATCTTGAGCTGGAACTGGGTCGCCGCCATGGTGAAGGACTCCATCTCGATCTCCAGGCCGTTGCCGGCGACGGCGCTGCCGCGCAGCATGCCGGTGGCTTCGACGGCGTAGCTGTGGTGCGGGAGCAGCTGGCGGAGCTGCGCTTGGAGCGCCTCGGCCGCCGGCCGGTCGGCGGCGTGGTCGAGGCCGCGCAGCACCTGGCAGACGACCATGACCTGCG
>JACNJP010000506.1 GCA_014382465.1 Planctomycetota bacterium | reverse complement strand
CGCCACCCGCGTGGCGCACGCGGCCGCCGCCGGCAGCGACCTCCGCGCCGGGGCGAGCGCAAGCGACAGCGATCAAAGGCGGTGCAGCCCCGGCTGGCGGGTCGAGTCCGCCGACATCCTGCGCCCGCGGCGCCCCGACGGCCGTTGCCCGTCGGATCACGAGCCGGTGGTGGCGGTGTTGTCCTTGCTGCGCTGAGCCATCCCTTGGAGCTAACGGGCTTCGGCCAGCACGCCCCCGCCGTCCGGGGTCGTCGGGAAGTAGACCGCGGTGGGCTGCCCGGCCTTGACCTCGAAGACGTCGCTGAAGCCGCGTTGTGGACCTCGATCCGGTTCACCCCAGCACGCCTGATAAGAGCCCTGGGGCAGATCGTGGAAGGTGGCCGCGGCAGGGTCCTGCCGCATCCATTGCAGCTGGCTCTGCCACCCGGTATCCACGTGGACGAGCACGAGGCGGCCTCGAGCGCCATCTGCCCATTTCCAATGCTCCACCGCCAGCTCAACGCTGCCGCCAGGAGACCAATCCGGGATGGCGTCATGAACGGAGCCGACAGACAGGTCCAGACGGAGGATCGCCCACAGTGAAGTGGGCGCGTGGTGGGCGAGGATCTGGTGCCTCCCCGCGGGGAGGAAACGGTGGTTGGATCCGGTCAGCTTCGGGAGGCGGGCCTCGTTCCGCAGAGATGGCTGACTCTTCGGTGCCATGGCTTCGCCGTTCCACTCGCAGAACCAGAGAGTGGTGTCATCCCGCCGTCGGCGTGCCTCCTCCGCGGTCTTCGCTTTCGGAGGCCACACTCGAAGTTCAGTGTCGGGGAAGGGGACCGGTACCTCCTGGCCCCAGGTGGCCAGGTCCGTCGTCCACCGGATCCGGGCTCCCTTCCACGGACCCTCTGCCAGGAACTCGTATCGACCGGCCGGGACGATGGGAGTGTTCGCTCGTCTCCGGTGTCCACTCGAACGGAAGGTCAAGAATCCCTTCGAGGGGGGATCGAGGCTGATCCACTCCTCCCGCGGGCGGTCCGGCCGGTACCAAATTGAGCCAGCCCAAGCAGGGAGGTCCTCGGGCTCTTGGCACAAGACGAGGGTGGCGCTCGCCCAATTCCCGAGTTCGAGCTCCAAGCGATGCCCATGACCGGGCTGCAGGAGGATGGGAGCCAGGTCGGGGACCGGAACGGAATTCAGTCGGAGGACGAAGCTGGTCCCTTGGTCTCCATCCACGAGGCTCCCGCAGGGGGGCCAACAGCCCGACGACCAGAACCCCATGCCTGGACGGTTCCGGGCGAATACGGCTTCACCGGGCAGCCGAGCGGAGACCTCGAAGCCATGGCCGTGGCCCTCCTCGGCCTCGATGGAGACTCGGGAGATGGCCTCGATCCAGCCTTCCGGGCATCGGAATCCGATGGTGAGGGAGGTCTGTCCATCGCTTGAAGGCGAATGCTCGAAGGAGAGCTGACGAGCGGCGCGCCAACCGCTCTCCAGGACCTGGCGGGCGAGCTCGGATGGAGGCGCGTCTAAGGAGCTCGTTCTCGGCGGAGGGGTGGAAGCCGCTTCCGCCACGACTGCCACCTCCTCGCCTCTCACGGAGTTGTCCTGCCCGGGACCGCTCACCCACAGAACGCCAGCGGCGGCGATCAGCGCCAGGGCGAGAATCCACCTCATGGGTTCAGGATAAGACCCCCCCGGCCTGGCCGCTGAGCCGATCAGGCCTCGGCCGCCTGCATCACCGCCCCGCGGTAGTAGCGCAGCTCGGCGATCGACTCGCGGATGTCCTCCATCGCCCGGTGGCCGCCCTGCTTGGCCGGCGCGGCCTCGTAGGCCGCCGGGTACCAGCGCTTGGCCAGCTCCTTGATCGTGCTGACGTCGATGATCCGGTAGTGGAGGTAGGCGTCGATGCGTGGCATCTGGCCGACCAGGAAGCGCTTGTCCTGGTGCACGGTGTTGCCGCACAGCGGGCTGGCTCCCTCGGCGACGTGCCGGCGCAGGAAGGCGAGGGTCCGCTCCTCGGCCTCCGACTCGCTGATCCCCGACTCGCGCGACGCCTGGGTCAGCCCGCTGTCGCCGTGGTGTTCGGTGTTCCACGGGTCCATGCCATCGAGCAGGGCGTCGGGCTGGTGCACCACCAGGTCCGGCCCTTCCGCGATCAGGTTCAGCTCGTCGTCGGTGACGATGGTGGCGATCTCGAGGATCCGGTCGCGGTCCGGATCGAGCCCGGTCATCTCCAGGTCGATCCAGACCAGCCGGCCCTCCGGCGGGGGAGGGCACGGCTGCGGCTCGGCGGACTCGCTCATCGCGCCGGGACTACCACACCAGCGCCCGCTCCTCGGGCGCCAGCACCATCGGCGCACTCGCGTCCAGCCCCCAGGCCTCGGCGAACTGCGGCAGGTTGCTGATGACGCCGTAGAGGCGGAAGCGCGCCGGCGAGTGCGGGTCCGTCTGCACCTGCATCTTCAGGTACTCGTCGCGGGCGTTCTGCCGCCACGACCTGGCGAAGGCCAGGAAGAAGCGCTGCGCCGGCGTGTAGCCGCCGATGGGCTTGGTCGCCGCCGGTCCGCTCTTGGCGAGCCGCATCATCAGGGCCTCGTAGGCGATCAGCAGCCCGCCCTGGTCGGCGATGTTCTCGCCCAGGGTCAGCTCGCCGTTGACGTTCAGGCCCTCGACCGCCTGGTAGCCGTCGTAGTGCGCCACCAGCTTGGCGCCGCGGCGGGCGAACTCCTCGAGGTCCTCGGGCTGCCACCAGTTGCGCAGCAGGCCCTCGGCGTCGAACTGGGCGCCGGAGTCGTCGAAGCCGTGGGTGATCTCGTGGCCGATGATCGCGCCCATCGAGCCGTAGTTGACCGCGGCGTCGTTGTTCTCGCTGAAGAAGGGCGGCTGCAGGATGCCGGCCGGGAACACGATCTCGTTGTGGATCGGGTGGTAGTAGGCGTTGACCACCTGCGGGTTCATGCCCCAGTCGTCGTCGTCGACCGGCTCGCCGATCTTGCCGAGGCGGTAGGCGGTCTCGAAGACGGCGGCGCGCAGCACGTTGGCGGCGTAGGAGTCGCGGCTGACCTGCAGGCCGTCGTAGCTGCGCCACTTGTCCGGATAGCCGATCTTGGTGTTGAAGGCCGCCAGCTTCACCAGCGCCTCGGCGCGGGTGGATTCGGTCATCCACTGGCTGGCCTTGATCCGCTGCTCCATGGCCCACCGCAGGTCGTCGACCATCTCCTGCGCCAGCGCCTTGGCCCGCGGCGGGAAGGCGCGCGCGACGTAGGCCTGGCCCAGCAGCTCGCCGAGGGCCTCGTTGGTGGCGTTCAGCACCCGCTTCCAGCGCGGCTGCATCTCCTGGGCGCCGGACAGGACGGTGCCGTAGAAGGCGAAGCTCTCGCCGGCGAAGTCGGAGCTGAGGGCGAAGGCCATCTCGTGCAGCAGGTGCCAGCGCAGGTAGGTCCTCCAGGTGGCAGGCGGCAGCTCGGCCATCGCCGCGCCGAGCTCGGCGAAGAAGTCCGGCGAGATCACGTGCAGGGTCTCCGGCGGCGCCAGGCCGATCGCCCGGCAGTGGCCGGCCAGGTCGAAGTCGCCCATCATCTGGTCGACCTCCGCCAGCGGCCGGACGTCGTCGTAGACCGCCGGGTCGCGCATCTCGACCGCGCCGAGGGTCTTGGCGGCCAGGCGCGTCTCCAGGGCCAGGACGGTCTGCGCCTGCGCCGCGGCGTCGGCGGGCGCGGCGCCGGCGAGCTCGAGCATGCGGGCGACGTGGCCGGTGTACTGCTCGCGCAGCTTCACCGACTCCTCGTCGTCGCGCAGGTAGTAGTCCTTCTCCGGCAGGCCCAGCCCGCCAGGGCCGAGGTAGGCGACCATCCTCGAGCTGTCGCGGGTGTCCGCCTCGGCCTCGAAGCCGAAGGGCGCCGCGACGCCGTTGCGCTGCAGCGCGGCGACCGCGCCTTGCAGGCCCTGGCGGTCGGCGATGACGTCGATCCGGCCGAGCAGCGCCTGCAGCGGCTGGAGGCCGAGCTTCTCGATGCGCGCCTCGTCCATGCCGGAGGCGTAGAAGTCGCCGAGCATCTGGCTGGGCGAGCCGGGCCACGGCTGCTTCTCCTTGGCGGCGCTCACGAGCACCGCGCGCAGGATCTCCTGGTTGCGGTCGCGAATCTCGTGGCCGGCGCCGTAGGAGCTGTAGGCCGCCGGGACCGGATGGGAGTCGAGCCAGCCGCCGTTGGCGAAGCGGTAGAAGTCGGTCCCGGGCGCCACCGAGAGGTCCATGTCGGCCCGGTCCCAGGCCGGCGGCGGATTGAAGTCCTTGAGCATCGAGGCGCAGGCGCCGAGCGAGGCCGCGGCCGCGACCAGGCCGCAGAGCAGGGGAGAGGGCTTCTTCATGGGGGGCCATCCTAAGCCTCCCGCGCCGCCCCTGCCGCCGCCGCCCGACAGCCGCTCAGACGGCAGCTCAGACGACCGTCCGGAGCCTGCGCACGCGGTCGATCGCCGCCCGCAGCTCGTCCACCTGCACCGGCTTGGTGACGTAGTCGTCCATGCCCGCCTCCAGGCACTTCTCCCGGTCGCCGCGCATGGCGTGGGCGGTCATGGCGACGACCGGCAGGTGCTCGCGCCCGGCCTCGCGGCGGCGGAGCTCGCGGGTCGCCTGGTAGCCGTCCATCTCTGGCATCTGGCAGTCCATCAGGACCAGGTCGAAGCCGCCCTCATGGAGGCGCTCGAGCCCCTTCCGCCCGTTCTCCGCCACCGACACCTCGCAGCCCATCTTGGCCAGGAGCTTGGTTCCGACCTTCTGGTTGACCAGGTTGTCCTCCACCAGCAGCACGCGCAGGCCGAGGTAGTTGGACGAAGATGCTTCCGTGGCTTGATCGGGGACCACCTCGGCGCTCACCCCGCAGACCTCGAGGACGCGGTCGCGCAGCTCGTTCGAGCGCGCCGGCTTGCGGAGCACCGCGGCGATGCCCGAGTCGGCCGCGTCCCGGACCTCTCCCACCCGGTCGGCCGAGGACAGCAGGATCATCGGCAGGTCGCGGAGGTCGGGCGTGTCCCGGACCACGCGGGCGAGTTCGATGCCGGCCATGCGGGGCATGTCCATGTCCAGGATCGCCCCCGCGAACGGCCCGCCCCCCCCATGGGCCCCGCGCCTCAGGGCGAAGGCCTCCGGGCCCCCGGAGGCC
>JACNJP010000505.1 GCA_014382465.1 Planctomycetota bacterium | reverse complement strand
CAAGCCCGGCAACCTGATGATCGACCGCACCAACAAGATCAAGCTGATCGACCTGGGCTTCGCCGGCGCCGGCATGGAGGGCCGCGCCAGCGACGACACGACCCTCGGCACCCCGGCTTACCTGGCGCCCGAGCAGGCGCGCGGCGAGAGCGACCTCGACGCCCGCGCCGACATCTACTCGCTCGGCGCCACCCTCTACCACCTGGTGGTCGGCGCCCTGCCCTTCGAGGGCGAGACCGACGAGGAGGTGCTGAGAAAGCAGATCCTGGCCGGCCTCAGCGGCAAGGCCCTCAAGGGCGGCAGCGTCTCGCCGCGGATGCACTACATCATCGAGAAGATGATGGCCAAGGACCGCGAGGTGCGCTACTCCACGCCGGCGGAGCTGATCGCGGACATCGAGGGCATGCGGGACTACAGCGGCTGAGCGTGGCGCCGCCGTCCCGCTCCTGGCCGGCGATCCTGGAAGGAGGCTCCAGCTTTCTCGGCGCCACCGCGTATGGTCCCGGCATCCAGGTCCTCCCCAAGCCCAGAAACGGTCCTTGAACCCCTCGCCCCTGATCGCGCTGCTCCTGCTCTGCCCGCCCCTGCTGGCGCAGGAGGACGTCGTTCGTGCCCAGGAGCCCAGCACCGCCGCCGAGTGGAACGAACGCGGCGTCTCGCTGCTGGAGCAGGGGGACGCCATCTCGGCCGTCGCCGCCCTCCAGCGCGCCCGGGAGCTGGCGCCTGCCGACGCGGTGGTGGCCGTCAACCTGGCGCGCGCCTTCGGCCACCTCGGCAGCCGGCACCTGGACCTGGGGCGGCTGCCCGAGGCCCTGGCCGCCTTCCGCTCCGGCACCGGCGTCGACCGGGACGGCGGCCACAACGAGGTCCTGGCGGCGCAGGTGCAGCTGCGCCAGGGCGCGCGGCTGGCGGCCCGCGAGACGGTCGACCGGGTGCGGACCGACTTCCCGGAGAATTCCGCCGCCGCGCGGCTGGCCGCCGACCTCCGCGCGGTGGCCGGCGAGCTCGACGAGGCGGTCGAGATCCTGCGCCAGGCGCTGGCCCTGACCCCGGACGACGCTTCGCTGGTGCGCCGCTCGCGCCAGCTCGAGGAGGAGCGGGAGGCGATGCGCGGCTTCCTGACCGACGCCTCGGCCCACTTCGACTTCCGCTACGACCCGCGCCGGCCGGCCCTGGTGGAGGCGGTGCCCGACCTGATGGCCGACCTGGAGGACGCCTACCACCGGGTCGCCCGCGACTTCGGCCTGGCGCCGGCCGACCGCATCCTGGTGCTGGTGCTCGACCGCGAGCGCTACGTGGCCGACGCCCCCGAGTGGTCGGCGGGGCTCTACGACGGCCGCGTCCGGCTCTCGGTCGGCGACTACCGCGCCGACGCCGTCAAGCTCCGGGCGACCATGCGCCACGAGTTCGTTCACGCCGCCCTCCACCGGCTCGGCCCGCCCCTGCCGACCTGGTTCCAGGAGGGCATGGCGCAGCTGGTCGAGGACCGGCCGGTGCTCCGGGCCCGCCAGCGCCTGAATTCCTCCGGCGCGCCCTCGCTCGCCGAGCTGGGCGGCGACTGGACCGCCTGGAAGCAG
Organism: Planctomycetota bacterium; assembly: GCA_014382465.1. GTDB lineage: Bacteria > Planctomycetota > UBA1135 > UBA1135 > UBA1135 > J029. Next base: position 3,565 of record JACNJP010000505.1, on the reverse strand, counting down.
CGCCAGCGGGTGGCCGGCGCCTACGACTACAGCCTGTCCCTGTGCCGCTTCCTGGCCGAGGAGTACGGGACCACCGCCTATCCGCTGCTGTTCGAGAAGCTGCGCCAGAGCGGCTTCGAGCACGCCTTCCGGCAGACCTTCGGCAAGCTGCTCGCCGACGTCGACGCCGAGCACCGGCGGGCCCTGGCCGCGGAAGGTTAAGGCGTAACCCCCGGCCGCCGGCGGCGTCTGCCTGGGGATGACCGTCGCGCCCTGCCAGGAGGTCGATGACCTGAAGCTGCTCGCGCGGGCCCTGGGCGTCGCGCCCGAGTCCGAGCTCGCCGCCAGCTATGCCCGCAGCGGCGGCCCCGCGGGCCTGCTCGGGCTGCCGCCGGCGGAACTGCGCCACCGCCTCGCGATCACCTCGAGCGCGGCTCGGCGCCTGGCAGCCGGACTGGAGCTCGGGCGCCGGGCAGTGATCGTGGCGGCGCCCTTGGCCGAGCCCCTGCGCGGCGGCGCGGACATCTGGCGCTTCCTCGCGCCCCGCTTCGCCGGCTGCCGGGTGGAGTGCTTCCGCGCCCTCTATCTGGACGCCAAGGGCCGGCTGCAGCACGAGGAGCAGATCAGCGAGGGCACCCTGACCGCCTCCCTGGTGCACCCGAGGGAGGTCTTCGGCCCGGCCCTGGTCCACCGCGCGGCCGCCGTGGTGGTGGCGCACAACCACCCCTCCGGCGACCCGGAACCCTCGGCCGAGGACCGGGCCACCACCCGCCGCCTGGTCCGGGCCGGCCGCTTGCTCGGGGTGGAGCTGCTCGACCACGTGGTCTGCGGCGCCGGCCGCTATGTCTCCTTCCTCGAGCAGGGCTGGATGTAGCCGTCAACCGGCGGGGGAGGCCGCCTGGTGCTGGCAGATGGCGGCCGCCAGCGGCCCGGCCGCCTCGATCCGGAGCACGGTCGGCAGCAGCCCGGCCGGCTCGATCCCGTGCTCGGCGAACAGCGCCGACTCGGCGGCCGAGAAGCCGCCTTCGGGCCCGACCAGGAGCACGACCTCGCCCGCTGGTCCCAGTTCGAGCCGGTCAATCAGCCGCGGGGCGCCGGGCACGAGCTGCACCAGCCACGCCTCCGGGAAGGCGCCGAGGGCTTGGCCGACCGGCATGGGGCTGGCCTCGATCCGCGGCGGTCGCGGGTTGCGGCACTGCTGGCAGCTCTCCTGGGCCAGGCGCCGCCAGCGCTCGAGGCGAGAGCTGGTGAAGGCCTCCCGGCCGGCGACGCTGCGCTCGAAGACCAGCGGCTGGATGCGCCCGACCCCGGCCTCGGCGGCGCGAGCGACCAGCTCATCGGCCCGCGGGCCCTTGGGCCAGGCGGTGGCCAGAGTGACCGGCCGCAGCGGGAGCTCCGGCCTGGGCTCCGTTCCGCGCAGCTCCAGGTGGGTGTCGCCGGGCCACCGGACCCGCAGCGCCGCTCCATCGTCCGCCGGATGGAGCAGCAGGAACTCCTCCTCCGGCGCCAGTCGCAGCGCCTTGAGATGCCGCAGCAGCTCCCGCGGAGGCGTCCACGGCCCCCTGGTGGTCGTCGGCAGGTGCGGAAGGAAGAAGAATCTCATGCGTCCGGCGAGGATCGTAACCCTCCGGCCTCGCAGGCATAGGTGGGTGGGGCCGTCGCATTGCCCGGCTCCGTGCGTCCCCCTAGACTGCTCGCTCGCACGGAAGTCCGGAGGGGAACCCCACTTCTGCATGATTCGCATCGAGATCCTCAACGGCCCCGAGGAAGGCCGGGTCGCTGAGTTCGGCTCCGGTACCTACCTCCTCGGCCGCAACTCATCTGCCGGCCTGGTCCTGCATGGCTCGGCCGTGTCCGGCCAGCACCTCGAAATGGTGGTGGAGGCCGACGACACGGTCCGCTTCCGGGACCTCGGTTCCACCAACGGGACCTGGTCCGGCGGGCTCAAGGTTCAGGAAGGGGAGTGGTTCCCGGGGACCGAGATGCGCCTCGGCGACGTCAAGCTCCGGCTCCTGACCCCGGAGGCGGGCGGCGGAGGAGCCGCGGCCGGCCTCGGCGAGGACGAGGAGGCCGGCGGCGGCGACCTCCACCGGCGGGCGCTGCAGCAGGCCATGGGGAGCAAGAAGCGCGGCGGCCCGCTGCTGTTCCTGCTGCTCGTGGTGGCGATCGGGGCCGCCGCCTGGTGGTTCCTCGGCGGCGACGACCCCGAGCCCGGGCCGGTCTCCGCCGGCGCCGTTCCCGGCCCGGCCGTCGGGGCCAGCGGCCCTGCCGACCTGCTCGATGGGCTCGGCCGCTTCGGCGAGGAGGCGGCCGCTTCCTGGCAGCTCGGCGCCGGTCTGGCGATCGAAGGCGAGGCGCTGCGGGCGCGCGCCGAAGGCTCGCAGCGGGCGGTGCTGACGCGCCGCTTCGATGCCCCGGGGTGCGGCCTGGTGCTCGAGGCCGAGGTCAGCGGCGGCCGCGTCTGGCCGGTGCTCGAATTCGGCTCCGAAGGCGCCGAGTCCGCCTCGGCGTCGTGGGCCGGCGGCGCTCTCGGCTCCGGACCGACCGAGATCGCGCTCCCGTGCGAGGCCGGCGGCTGGTTCCGCGTCAGCCTGCTGCTGGAGTCCGGCGCGGTGGTGCGCGGGCTGCGGGCGGGCGAATCCGAGGCCCAGGCGACCGAGAGCCAGCCGGCGATCGGCTGGAGCATGGTCCACGCGGGCGCCAACCTCCTGTTCGACCGCCAGGGGGTTCCGCTGCTGCGGGCGGTTGGGACCGGCGGCTCGTGGAGCCCGACCGAGGACGGGGCGAGCTTCGAACCCGCCGCCGACGGCTGGCTCCGGCTGCGTCCCGGTCCCGAGCAGGACCTGCTGGTGCTCTCCGAAGGGGCGCCCCTCAACTCGCGCGACGGCGGCGAGATCCAGCAGGCCACCGGCCTGCTGCTGCGCGGCCCGGCCAAGATGTGGGCCCGCTTCGACCGGCCGGTCCGGGTGGTCGCCGGCCCCGACGGCCTCGGCTTCGAGCAACTCCCGGCCTTCCGCCTGAGCTGGAAGCTCGAGGCGCCCTTGAACGAGGCCGCCCGCCTCGATCGCGCCATCCGCCGGGCCGACCAGGACCGCGACAGCGCGGCGCTGCTCAGCGCCGCCCGCGAGCTCGTCAATCGCTGGCCGATCGACGAGGACCAGGTGCTGCGGACCGAGCGGCTCCGGGACCGGGTGGTCGCCGGCGGGCGCCAGGAGCTGGCGGCCCTCGAGCAATCGGTGGCCGAGGCGTTGTTCCTGGCCGCCGAGGACGAGATGAGGCGGGTCGAGGAGCGCGCCGTTTCCCTGGCCGCCCGCTTCCCCGGCACCGAGATCGAGCGCGAGGCCATGGCCATGGTCGAGGTGCTGGTGGCCGAAGCCGACCAGCTCGGCGCCGCCCGGCGCCAGCAGGCTTCGGAGTACCGGAGCCGCTTGATGAACGCCCTTCACCGGGCCTACCCCGTTCTCGCCGCCTGGATGGAGAGCTGAGATGAGCCTAGGAGCCGGCCTCGACCCCGTGCGGAGCCGCGTCCGCCTCGCCGAGATCACGACCCAGAACGGCGAGATCACCCTGACCCGGTACCACTCGG
>JACNJP010000523.1 GCA_014382465.1 Planctomycetota bacterium | reverse complement strand
GGCGGGGGCGGGCCCCCCCCCCCGGCCGGCCTCGCTCCTCCCCGCCGGGGCGCCCGCCTCCCCCCCCCGCCCCGCCCCGGAGGCCGCGCCGAAGGGAACCCAGCGGGGGCGGGAAGCGCCCGGCGCCCGGGCAGCAGGCCCGGAGGGGCCTTGTTCATCCGGGGGCAGCCTGGCCCGTGGCCCGAGCCACCCACCCGCCGCTCTCGCGCGAGCTGCTGCTCGGCCTCCAACCGGCCCTGAACGACTAAGCTTCCCGCCATGGCCTCCCACGACCCGACCTGGTCCGACTCGACCCGCTGCGTCCACGCCGGCAGCGAGCCCGCGCCCGCCCACGGCGCGGTGGTCACGCCGGTCTACCAGACCAGCACCTTCCTGCTCGACGACGAGACCTACGACGCCATCGTCGCCGGCCGCGGCCGCGAGGGCCTGATCTACTCGCGCTACGCCAACCCCTCGCAGCGCGTGGTGCAGGCCAAGATCGCCGCGCTCGAGGGCGCCGAGGACGCGCTGGTCTTCAGCTCCGGCATGGCGGCGATCTCCAGCGCGGTGGCGGCGCTGACGGACGCCGGCGACCACGTGCTGGCCTCGCGCGACCTCTACGGCGGCACCCAGACCCTGTTCCGCGACCACCTGCCGCGGTGGGGGAGGTCCGCCAGCTTCGTCGACCTGCGCGACCCGGCCGCGGTCACCGCGGCGATCCGGCCGGAGACCAAGCTGCTCTACGCCGAGACCCTGTCCAACCCGACCCTGCGGGTGGCCGACCTGCCGGCGCTCGGCGCCCTGGCGAAGCGGTGCGGCCTTCGCTTCGTCGTTGACTCGACCTTCGCCACGCCGCTCGGCTGCCACCCGCTGGATCACGGCGCCGACTTGGTGGTGCACTCGGCCTCCAAGTACCTCAACGGCCACAGCGACCTCATCGCCGGCGCGGTCGCTGGCAGCAAGGAGGTCGTCGACCTCGTCTGGCCGCACCTCAAGCTGCTCGGCGGCTGCCTCGACCCGCACGCCTGCTTCCTGCTCGAGCGCGGCATCAAGACCCTGGCGGTGCGCATGCGCGCCCACGCCGAGGGCGCCCGGGCCGTCGCCGAGGCGCTGGAAGCCCACCCCCAGGTCCAGCAGGTCCTCTACCCCGGCCTGCCCAGCCACCCCGACCACGCCCTGGCCCAGCGCCTGCTCCGCAATCCCGGCGGCATGGTCAGCTTCGTCGTCCAAGGCGGCGACCAGGCCGCCCTCCGTCTCTGCCGCGCCCTCCAGGTCAGCAAGGAAGCCACCAGCCTCGGCGGCGTCGAGACCCTCGTCAGCCTGCCCTTCAACACCAGCCACGTCGCGATGAGCGCCGAGGACCGCGCGGCCGCCGGCATCGTGCCCGGCATGGTGCGGCTGTCGGTCGGGATCGAGGATCCGGCGGACCTGATCGCCGATCTGGTGGCGGCGTTGGGCTGAGATGAGCCGGATCCCAGGCCGTCGGCTACGGCAGGATCTCGATCGCGACCGCAGTCGAGCTGAGGCGCGGGATCCTGCTCGGCAGGTCGTAGGTCAGCACGGCGGCGTGCAAGGTCTGTCCGACCAGGGGAAGGAGTGCAGGGTCAGAGGAGATGCCGATCGAACCCGTCGCGAACATGCCTAGATTCCCGGTCCCCGAAGAGACGAAGGACGGCTGCCAGCCCTGGGCGATGCGCCGCTGGACCGGATCCCAGGTCAAGGGGACGTCCAGGCCGGCGTAGTGGGTCGGCCCGCTCCCGTAGCGCGAGAAGAAGAGGACGTAGGGCAAGCCGGCCTCGGAGGCGGGGAAGCTCAGGGAGAAGTGCACCCAGTCAGGTCCGGTTGCGCTCAACTGATCGCTTGTCGGCGATATCCAGTGGTCATGATCCAGCAGGTAGGCCGCGCCACCGTCGGCATTGACCGTGGTCCCTCGGGCATAAGGAGCGCCGACGAGCACCTCGGCGCGCGCGTCTCCGTCCTGGTCGGCCACCAGGGCCACGGCGATCCCGAAGTCCGAGTACCAATTGCTGCCCGGCCCGGGCGGATCCAGTCTTCGGATCAGGGAACCGTCGGCGCCGGAGTAGAGGTAGACCGCGCCTTGTGCTTGATTCCCTGGCCCCCATGCCTCCAACGCCCCGATGGCGAGGTCGAGAAAACCGTCCGCGTTCAGATCCTTGCCGCCGGCGAGGGACGTGCCGAAGAGATCGCCGTGGAGCTCTCCATGGAAGGAGAGGAGCGGCAAGCCCGTGGCGCCAGAGATCAAGGTCGCGCCGCCAGGAGAGCCGCCGCCGACCGAGACCTCCTCCTCCGGGTCGCCGACCAGGAAATCCGTGACGCCGTCGCCATCGAGGTCGTCCGCGAGCCCGAGCGCGGCCCCGAGACGGTAGTTCCTGGATCCTCCGCCAGCATCGACGCGGTAGATCAGCGCTCCCGTCGCTCCGGAGTAGAGGAAGGCCGCACCCCGGGATTGCCCGTTGATCACTCCCGGCGCACCGATCAGGAGATCCGGGACCCCGTCACCATCGAGGTCTCCCGGGCCGGCCACTGCAGCACCGAGTTCTTCGTCCTGGGCCAGTCCATCGAATTGGCGGATGAGCGCACCAGTGGAGCCCGAGTAGAGATAGGCGGAACCGGCGGAGCGGAGGCCGCTGGGGTCGGCCGAGGGCGCTCCGATGAGGAGGTCATCGAGGCCGTCCCCATCGACATCCCCAACGCTGCAGAGCGCTTCGCCGAACTTGTCCCATGTGGCTTGGCCGTTGAAGCGGTGGATGAGCAGGCCAGTGGCGCTGGAGTAGACGAGGGCAGCGCCTGAGGAGGACAAGCCATTGGAGTCGGAATACGGAGCCCCAATCAGGATGTCCGGCAAGGCGTCCCCGTCCACCAGACCTGCGTCGGCCACGGCCCATCCGAAACCGTCTAGATCACCGGTTCCGAGGAAGGCACCGATGACGGCGCCATTTCTCGCTGCGTACCACCAGACCATCCCGTTCATGTGCAGACCCATGGAGGGCGCGCCGACCAGGATGCGGTTGTCCAAGCGGCCATGGCTGGAGACCGACCACCCCATCTCGTCGTCCGACTGGGAGCAAGGGAACTCCTCCATGACCTCCCAGCCGCCGCCGATCTCCTGGGAGGAGAGGGGGCTGGCCAATCCACCGAGGCCCAATGCCATCAGTGCGGACAGGAGGACAACGGCGCGTAGGGGGGATCTGAAGAACATGAGGAAACCGCAGTGTTTCCCCTAAACGCAAACTCCGTGCCGCAGACCTCCGCCCACCCAAGGGGACAGACCGTTACCCAGCCGGAACACCGCCCATCCGGCCTTGAGCCCTGGCCACGCACATTACGGTCGGGCAAGGCGTCCCGTCGTTCCTGGTCTGCGGCTTTCACGGCTGCCGCGGGTCGCGCCGCGCGCGAAGCGCGCTGCGCTCAGCGGCGCCGAGGCAGCCGCAGACCAGGAACGACGGGACGGACACCGGCTACCGATGACCTGCGCCGGAATCCACGTGCCCGAATGACGGGGCCAGACTGATCTCGCCATGCACCCGTGAATCGAGCACCGCAGTCCGCTCCCCCCCGAACGCTCCGATGACGACCCTCATGGCTGGAGAACCTCTCACCCCGTCCCGCCACCCGGTATCCGGTCAGGGAAAGCGTCCCGCGGGGTTGGGTCTGCGGCCGCCTCGGCGCCGCTGAGCGCTGTCGCGCGCTTCGCGCGCGCAGCGCGACCGCGGCAGCCGTGAAGGCCGCAGACCCAACCCCGCGGGACGCGATACCTAACCGTCCTTGGACTCGTATTCGGACTTCAGACCCGCCAGCACCCCAGGATCCGCCAACGTCGTCGTATCCCCGATCACCTTCCCTTCGGCGACGTCCCGCAGCAACCGCCGCATGATCTTGCCCGACCGGGTCTTCGGCAGCTCGGGGGTGAAGATCACCTTCTCCGGCCGCGCCAGGCCGCCGATCAGCTTGCCGACGTGGTCGATGATCTCGGCGTTGAGCTCGGGGGTGGGTTCGATGCCGCCGCGCAGGATGACGAAGCCGACGGGGGCCTGGCCCTTGAGCTCGTGGTGGACGCCGATGACGGCGGCTTCGGCGACCGACCGGTGGTCGACCAGCGCCGACTCGATCTCCATGGTGGAGAGGCGGTGGCCCGACACGTTCATGACGTCGTCGACCCGGCCGAGCACCCAGAAGTTGCCGTTCTCGTCGCGCTTGGCGCCGTCGCCGGGGAAGTAGACGCCGTCGAAGCGGCTCCAGTAGGTGCTCTGGTAGCGGCCTTCGTCGCCCCAGATGCCGCGCAGCATGCTCGGCCACGGGCGCGTCAGCACCAGGTAGCCGCCGCCGGCGCCCTCGATCTCGCGGCCGGCGTCGTCGAACAGCTTGGCCTCGACGCCGGGGAAGGCGCGCGTCGCGCTGCCGGGCACGGTGGTCGTGAGCCCCGGAAGCGGCGTGATCATGATGCAGCCGGTCTCGGTCTGCCACCAGGTGTCGACGATCGGGCAGCGGCCGCCGCCGATGTGGTGCAGGTACCAGACCCACGCCTCGGGGTTGATCGGCTCGCCGACGGTGCCGAGCAGCCGCAGGCTCGACAGGTCGTGCTTGGCCGGCCACTCGTCGCCCCACTTCATGAAGGCGCGGATCGCGGTCGGGGCGGTGTAGAAGACCGTCACGCCGTACTTCGCCACCAGCTCCCAGAAGCGGTCCGGGCCGGGGTGGTTGGGCGCGCCCTCGTACATCACCTGGGTGACGCCGTTGGCCATCGGCCCGAACACGATGTAGCTGTGGCCGGTAATCCAGCCGATGTCGGCGGTGCACCAGAACACGTCCGTCTCCGGCTTGAGGTCGAAGACCAGCTTGGAGGTGGCGTAGACGCCGGTCAGGTAGCCGCCGTGGGTGTGGTAGATGCCCTTCGGCTTGCCGGTGGTGCCGCTGGTGTAGAGGATGAACAGCACGTCCTCGGCGTCCATCGACTCCGGCGGGCACTCGGCCGGCTGGGGATCGACGACCGCGCTCCACTCGACGTCCTTCGGCCCGCCGGTGCTGGCGGGCTCGGCGCCCCCCCCGCGGCGCCACACCCGCACGTGCTCGACCGCGTCGCCGCCGGGCCTGGCCCCCGCGGCCACCGCCCTGACGTCCAGGAGCTTGCCCCGGCGCCCGCAGCCCGCGGCGGTCCCCAC
>JACNJP010000373.1 GCA_014382465.1 Planctomycetota bacterium | reverse complement strand
GAGGCCCGCGAGGTCGGCCGCGCTGCGGTCCGCGCGGCGGTCTCCGGCGACCACGCCAGCGGCTCGATCGCCATCCGCCGGGTGGCCGGGGAGTCCTACCGCTCGGAGGTCTTCGTCACGCCGCTCGAGAGCGTGGCGCGGGTGACCAAGGACATGCCCGAGGAATTCCTCGCCGGCGACAACGGCGTCGCGCCGGCCTTCCGCGACTACGCGCTGCCGCTGACGGGGGGGATCCAGCCGATGGCCGACCTGCGCCTGGAGAAGGCCTGAGCCGCGGCTTCACGGCTTCTTCATCGCCGGTTCCCGGTTCCTTCGACCAAGCCGCCTAGGCTCTGCGGCCCAGGACTCGAACGAACCCCGAACCCAGCAAGCCCATGATCCTCCCCGCACTCCTGCTCATGCAGACCCTCTCCGGACTCCAGCAGCCTGCCGCCGGCGGGCTCGCCGCTCCGGAACCCTCCCAAGGCCCCGGTGAAGACTTCGAGGTCTACTACCGCGGCGGTATCCGCTTCGAGGCCGCCGACGGCAGCTTCAAGGCCAAGATGGGCGGCCGGATCCAGTGGGACACGGCCTACATCGGCAACAACCGCGCCATCGAGGCCGCGGTCGGCGCCCCGCTCGACGACGGCACCGAGTTCCGCCGCACCCGGCTGTACATCTCGGGCTCGATCCACGACGAGGTCGAGTTCAAGGCCCAGTACGACTTCGCCGGCGGCGCTGCGGCCTTCAAGGACGTCTACATCGCCTTCCCGGCCTTCCCGGCCGGAAAGCTGACGGTGGGCCAGTTCAAGGAGCCGTTCAGCCTCGAGGAGCTGACCAGCTCGAACAGCATCACCTTCATGGAGCGCGGGCTGCCGAACGCCTTCTCGCCCTCGCGGAGCACCGGGGTGATGCTCGCCGACGACCTCGACGGCCGCTTCACCTGGGCCGCCGGGGTGTTCCGGGACTCGAACGACCAGGGCATGCAGGTCAGCGACTCCGAGCTGAGCGCCACCGCCCGCGTCACCGGCCTGGTCTACTCGGAGAACGACGGCCAGGACCTGCTGCACCTCGGCGCCGCGGTCAGCCGCCGCAGCCCCAACGGCGACGACGCCCAGTGGCGCGAGCGCCCCGAGAACCACCTGTCGCCGCGCTTCGTCGACACCGGGGTCTTCGCCTCCGACGAGAGCACGCTGGTCGGGCTGGAGGCGGCCTGGGTCTCCGGGCCGGTGTCGGTCCAGGGCGAGTACATCCAGGCCCAGAACCAGCTGGTCGCCGGCGGCGACGCCACCTTCAGCGGCTATTACGTCGAGGGCAGCCTGTTCTTGAGCGACGGCGACTCCCGCCGCTACGACGCCGAGGCGGGCGCCTTCAAGGGGCCCGAGCCGGCCGGCGACGACGCCTGGGAAGCCAAGCTCCGCTACAGCTCCCTCGACCTCACCGACGGCGCCATCGCCGGCGGCGAGCTGACCGACGTCACCGTCGGCCTGAACTGGTACATGAACCCGAACACCCGCCTGATGTTCGAAGTCGTCAACGCCGACCTCGACGGCGTCGACAGCACCCTCATCGCCCAGCTCCGCTGCCAGGTCACCTGGTAGAGCCCGGGGTCGTACGTCAGTTGAAATCCGGGGTCGTACCTCGAATATCAATCGACGTACGACCCCTCAGAGGATCTTCCTCGGCGGGACCAGGGCGTTGGAGACCAGGAAGCCGACGACCAGGGAGGTGAGGATGACGGCGACCTGGAAGGCGGTCTCGAGGCCCTGGAGTGCGTTGCCCTGCATCATGTCGGATATGCTGAGGAAGCTGAAGCCGCCGGGCACCAGGAACAGCATACCGGGAAGTCGGGTGACGGACGCCGGGCGGTCGAGCAGGTTGGCGTAGAGGTTGCTCCCGGCGCCGACCAGGAGCGCGCCGAGGAACACGCCGAGCTTGGAGCCGAAGTGCGGGTCGGCGAGGTCCTGGGCCAGGCGCGGACCGAGCCATTCGCTGCCGCCCTTCACCCCCAGGAAGCCGGCCATCGACACCAGGAAGACCCACGGGAAGTCCCGCAGCGGCACCTGGAAAAGCAGGGAGATGGTGGCCGCCGCCACCGGCAGGGTGGCGTAGACGGTCCACTCCGGCAGCGCCGTCGGCGTGGCGCTCACGGCCGCCCCGAACATCAGGGTGCCCAGCTGCTGGCCGAAGATCACGCCGAAGCCGAGCATCAGCAGCAGCACCAGGGAGGCGGACATCCGCGCCGTGCCCGACACCAGGTGGCGGGTGGCCAGTTCGGTGATCGCCACCGTCAGGCTGAAGCCGGGAACCATCACGATCAGGCCGCCGAGGATCGCCTGGTCGGCGGAGGCGCCGGGCCAGCAGGCCACCCCGGCCATCACGATCAGGGTCACCACCAGGGCGCCGACCGGCTCGAACAGCCGCTTCAGCCACGGCAGGCGGGCCCGGGCGAAGACCACCAGGCCGAGGCCGAAGCCCGCCAGCGTCGCCAGCAGCATCTCCGCCAGGCCACCGCCGAAGAACCTCGCCGCTCCGCCCGAGGCCAGCCCGAAGCTGAGGAAGACCGCCAGCCGGCCGTAGCGCGGCGGCGCCGCGATCAGCTGGTCCACCCGCCGCGCGGCCTCCTCCAGGTCGATGCGCTGGAACCAGACGTCGTTGAACAGCGCGTCCAGGTCCGACAGCTTGCCGAGGTCGGTGTCGCTGTCCTGGAAGCGCTGCATGTGCGTCGACTCCTCGCCGCCGCCCTCGAAGGAGGCGAACAGCGCCGTCGGCGTCGAGAAGAAACTGCCCTGGACGCCGAGCCGGTCCGACAGCGCCACCAGCACGTCCTCGAGGCGGTGGGCCGGCGTGCCGTAGCGGTGCAGGGCCTTGGCCAGCTTCAGGGCGAAGGTGATCTCCGGGCTCGCGTTGGTCCTAGGTGACATCAGGGGGCTCCCGAACCCCGGATTCTATTCGCCGGGCCCGGGCGGCGCCCGGCGAACCGCCATAATGCCCGCCGTGCCTGCCCAACGCCCGTACCGCGAACTCACCGCGGCCAGCCTCATCGGCGGGACGCTGGTGGGATTGGTGCTCAACATGGGCATCTGCTACGCCGGCCTCCAGATCGGCTTCACGATCGTCGGCTCGGCGGTGGCGGCGGTGCTCGGCTTCGGCCTGCTGCGGGGGGTGTTCCGGGTCGGGTCGATCCTCGAGGTCAACATCTTCCAGACCGTCGCCAGCTCGGTCAACACGGTCAACGCCGGCATCATCTTCACCGTGCCGGTGCTGTGCCTGCTCGGCCTGGAGCAGGAGATCCGCTATCCGGCGCTGATCCTGGCGGCCGTCGCCGGCTCGCTGCTGGGGGTGGTGATGATCATCCCGCTGCGCAAGCAGATCATCGAGTTCGAGCGGTTGCGCTTCCCCGAGGGCACGGCGGTCGCCGCGATCCTCCAGTCGCCCGGCGCCGGCGGCGAGAAGGCGCGGCTGCTGGTCGGCGGCGTTCTGCTCTCCGGGGTCATCTCGGCGCTGACCAAGAACTGGTCGCGCGCCGAGGCCGACCCGCTGGTCCCTGAGGCCCTCGACCTGTCGCCGCTGCTCCACCTGCCGGCCGGCTTCACGGCGCTGTTCGCGGTCAGCCTGCTGAGCCTCGGCGCCGGCTACCTCGCCGGCCGACCGGGCCTGGTGGTGCTCTACGGCACGCTGCTCAACTACTGGATCCTGGTGCCGGCGGCGATCCTGCTCGGCTGGGTGCCGGCCCGCTTCGCCGACTTCGACCTGGGTTCGCGCGACTACGCCCGCGGCGAGGAGTTCCTCGGCGAGTTCGCCCACTTCAGCTCGCGCCACGTCGGCATCGGCATGATCCTGGGCGGCGCGGTGGCCGGCATCATCGTCGCCGCGCCGGCGCTCAAGGCGGCGATGTCGAGCCTGCGCGCGGGCGGCGACGGGGGGCGGCGCGAGGAGGTGCCCTTCAAGGTGCTGGTGGTCGCCACCGTGGTCGGGCTCGCCATGGTCCTGCTGGCGGCCAAGCTCTCGGGCGGCGCCAGCGTCGGCTGGGGGGTGGCGGCCGTGATGACCCTCGCCGGCGGCATCTGGATGTGGCTGGCCGGCCTGGTCGTGGCCCAGACCACCGGCCGCACCGACTGGTCACCGCTGTCCGGTCTGGCCCTGATCGCGATCGCCATCATGATGGCGATCATGGGCACCGGCGACCAGTTCGTGGTGCCGGCCGTGACCCTCGGCGCCGCCGTCTGCGTCGCCACCTCGATGTGCGCCGACATGATGGCCGACCTCAAGACCGGCTACCTGGTCGGCAGCCTGCCGGTGAAGCAGCAGGTGGCCCAGATCGCCACCTGCTGGATCGGGCCGGCGGTCTCCGTGGTCACCGTCATCGTGCTGTGGAAGGCCTACGCCTTCGGCCCGGCCCAGGCCGAGGTGCTCTACCAGCGGCGGCTCGCCGAGACCGGCATCGAGCAGCAGTACCTCGACGCCAAGGCCGCCGACCAGGCCGCCAGCGCCGCCGCCTCCGCCGCCACCGCCGCCACCGACGCCTTCGTCGCCGGGCACTCCGAGACGCACGGCCTGCCCACCGTCCGGCCCAAGGGCACGCCGGAGCTCGGCGCTCCCCAGGCCGGCGCGCTGGAGAGCGCGATCAAGATCGTCCAGGGCGGCGACGTGCCCTTGGGCAAGTACCTCGCCGGGGCCCTGCTCGGCCTGGTCGTCTCCCTGCTGGTCTCCCCCGGAATGGGGGTCATGGTCGGCCTCTCGATGTACCTGCCCTTCGAGTACATGATCGTGTTCGGCATCGGCGGCATCCTGAACATCCTGGTCTCCCGATGGCGCGGCGCCCGCTTCGCCGAGGACAAGGGCGTGCCGATCGCCGCCGGCCTGATCGTCGGCGACGCCCTCGTCGGCGTCGTCCACGCGGTGGTCAAGGTCTCCTACAGCTTCGCCTGACCGCCATGTCCGAGCTCCTCCTCGCCCTCGCTCCTCGCGCACTGCTGGTCCTCGGATTCTGCGCCGCCACGGTCGGCGCCGCTGGCTTCGGCGATCCGGTGGAGGGCCTCGCCTGGCCCCTCTTCGCGCTCGGGCTGGCGGCCGTGATCTGCGGCGGCCTGCTGCTCCGGATGCAGGCCCGGCGGCGGGTCGAGTCGGGCCGGGGGGGGGCGCTCGACCGGGCCGGGCTGGCCGCCGCTCTCCCCCACCCGGCCCCCCAACTTGAGGC
>JACNJP010000500.1 GCA_014382465.1 Planctomycetota bacterium | reverse complement strand
CCCCCCCCCGGGTCGCCCCCCCCTGCCCCACCAGCGGATGGGGCGAGCTCCCGCCCCCCGGGCCCAAGGCCGCCAACAACACCGGCCGGAACCCCGCCGCGGGGCGCGCCCCCTCTGGCCCCGGGGGGTTCGGCCGCGCCGTCGTCGACCTCAACGACGTCCCCGTCGCCGGCGGGGAGGGCGGCATGCGCGGCAGCTCATCCGAGGCCCCCGCCAAGGGGACTCCCTTCGACCCGAACTTCCCGCCGGCGCTGCCTCACGGCACCTACGGCATGGAGGACGAGAAGATCGACCAGCTGGACCCGCAGGACCCGTCCGCCGGCGGCATGTTCAACCCGAATTGGAACAGCGCGACGATCCCGTTCGATTACGGCCACCCGACCGACGGGCCCGATCCGGGCCTCGCCGGCCCCTCGGTCTTCAGCTCCGACGGCTTCACCAGCAACGACTTCTTCGGCAACCGCTACGACGGCTCCACCAGCACTGTGGTCAGGGGTGAGCTCCTGGCCCCCTGGGCCGGCTCCGGCGGCGGCGCCAGCGGCGACTCGCAGACGATCTACCGGAAGACGGTGAACGGCACCCTCGAGCCGGTGATCAACGCCTTTCCGGCGCGGCCGTTCCCGGCCCAGAACAGCTACTACCGCAAGGGATGCCCGGGCGGCGGCGGCGGCGGCCAGCTGCAGATCCTGGCCATCGGCGAGGTCCTGATCGGCGGCAGCGCCAAGATCACCGTCGACGGCGGCATCGGCCACGGCGGCGAGTCGACGATCTACACCTACGGTCAGATCTCCGGCTCCGGCGGCGGCTCCGGTGGCCACGTCATCATCCACACCGCCTCGAGCCTGAACCTGATCGGCGTCAACGTCGGCAGCGGCGCCAGCTTCGGCGACCTGACCCCGGTCGACACCGTGCGCGCGGTGGGTGGCCGCCGCGGCTGGGCCGGCTCCTGGTGCTCGCGGATCCTCTCCAGCAGCGTCTACGACGGCAACGGCGACCTGATGATCGGTCGCGGCGGCGCCGGCGGCAACGGGGTGATCCAGTTCCACGTCCCGGACCCCGCCAACGACATCGTCTGGCCGATCGCCTCCCGCTCCCTCATCCGCGACTACATCCACGAGGGCAACCTCAACAACCCGGTCAACGTCGACAAGCTCGAGGAGGCCTACGACCTGTTCGCCTCTCCGCGGCCGTACGCGCTGCTGCCGTTCTTCTCGGCCCGGTCCCAGGTCCAGAGCAAGTGGATCGACACCGGCCTCGCCGGCCTGCGCGACCCGGCCAACGGAACCAGCCCGTATCCCGACTGGGCCGGCGATATCGCCGCCTTCGCCGGGATCAACCTCGGGGACGGCAAGGTCCAAAAGCAGGGACCGTACGTCAAGCCGCTGGCCGACATCCTGTCGATTCCGGTCGCGGGCGCCAACTACTCCAGCGAATCGGTGGTCTTCTCCGGCGCCGCTGCCGTGTTCAGCGGGCACGAGTACCTGCTCCGGTCCCCGGGTCTCCTGCTCGGCTACGACCTCCTGCCGAACGAGCAAGCGGCCGCCAGCTCCTACGAGATCACCGGCGCCGAATACGATCCGGCCACGGACAAGCTGTCTTTGAGCACCAGCGCGCTGGACGGTTC
This sequence comes from Planctomycetota bacterium, assembly GCA_014382465.1. Taxonomy (GTDB): domain Bacteria; phylum Planctomycetota; class UBA1135; order UBA1135; family UBA1135; genus J029. The sequence continues at coordinate 3,559 of JACNJP010000500.1, read as the reverse complement.
GTTGCTGTTCGCCCTGAAGCCGCCGAACAACTCCTCGCTGCGGCCGAAATTCTTCCGGCTGGCCACGACCGGCTCGAAGGACTACCTGCCGAGTTCGACCGCGGTCTACTTCGAGTTCCAGGGCGCGGACGACCCCAAGGACAGCCAGACTTACTCCATCTGGACCTCCGACCTGAACCAGCTCAAGGGCAAGCGCGCCCTCCGCTACCGGGTCAGCTTCGACATCGACGCCCTCGACCAAGGCGTCAGTCAAGCCAACCCGCGGCCGGTCCTGGAGTACGTGAAGCTGCCCCTCGAGTGGTAAGCCTGGGGTCAGACATCGATTGATATTGGGGGTCGTACCCCTCATTCCGTCCCGGAGTCGCTTCGGCTCCGGGACGGAATGAGGGGTACGACCCCCAATATCAATCGATGTCTGACCCCTACATATTCCGGCGGTATTGGCCGCCGACTTGGTAGAGGGCCTGGCTCATCTGGCCGAGGGTGCAGCAGCGGGCGGCCTTCATCAAGGAGGCGAAGATGTTGCCGCTCTCGAGCGCGGTGCGGCGGAGGTCTTCCAGGGCGGTCTCGGCGGCAGCCCGGCGGCGCCGGCGGATCTCCTCGACCTGGGCGACCTGGTCCTTCTTCTCGGTCTCGGACGAGCGGATCAGCTCGGTCTCGGTGACTCGGCCGTGCTCGGCCTCGGGATCGAGGAAGGTGTTCACGCCGACCACCGGCAGCTCGCCGGAGTGCTTGAGGGTCTCGTAGTAGAGGCTCTCGTCCTGGATCTTGCCGCGCTGGTACATGGTCTCCATCGCCCCGAGGACGCCGCCGCGCTCCGCCAGGCTCTCGAACTCCTTCAGCACCGCCTCCTCGACCAGCTCGGTCAGCAGGTCGATGATGAACGCCCCTTGCAGCGGGTTCTCGTTCTTGGCCAGGCCGAGTTCGCGGTTGATGATCAACTGGATCGCCAGCGCTCGCCGCACCGACTCCTCGGTGGGGGTCGTGATGGCCTCGTCGTAGGCGTTGGTGTGCAGGCTCTGGCAGTTGTCGCTGATGGCGTAGAGCGCCTGCAGCGTGGTGCGGATGTCGTTGAACTGGATCTCCTGCGCGTGCAGCGACCGGCCGCTGGTCTGGATGTGGTACTTCAGCTTCTGCGAGCGCTCGCCAGCCCCGTACAGGTCGCGCATCGCCACCGCCCAGATGCGCCGGGCCACCCGCCCGATCACCGAGTACTCGGCGTCGACGCCGTTGCTGAAGAAGAACGACAGGTTGGGCGCGAAGGCGTCGACGTCCATGCCGCGGGCGCGGTAGTACTCGACGTAGGTGAAGCCGTTGGCCAGGGTGAAGGCCAGCTGGCTGATCGGGTTGGCGCCGGCCTCGGCGATGTGGTAACCCGAGATCGACACCGAGTAGAAATTGCGCACACCCTCGTCGATGAACCACTGCTGGATGTCGCCCATCATCTTCAGGGCGAACTCGGTGCTGAAGATGCAGGTGTTCTGGGCCTGGTCCTCCTTGAGGATGTCGGCCTGGATCGTGCCCCGCACCTGGGCCAGGACCGCCGAGGCGATCTCCCGGTACTCCTCCGCCGGCAGCAGCAGGTCGCCGCTGACCCCGAGCAGGCCCAGCCCGCCGCCGTCGTGGCCCTCCGGCAGCTCGCCGCGGTAGGCCGGCGGCTGTCCGCCGCAGAGCTCCCGGATCCTCTCCTCGGCCGCCTCCCAGCGCCCGCTCTCCTTCAGCCGCCGCTCGACCGCCTGGTCGATGGCGGTGTTCAGGAAGAAGGCCAGCATCATCGGCGCCGGGCCGTTGATGGTCATCGACACCGAGGTCTTGGGCGAGGCCAGGTCGAAGCCGGAGTAGAGCCGCTTGGCGTCGTCCAGGCTGCACACCGACACCCCCGAGTTGCCGACCTTGCCGTAGATGTCGGGCCGCTCGTCGGGATCCTCGCCGTAGAGCGTGACCGAGTCGAAGGCCGTCGACAGGCGCACCGCCGGCTGCCCCTTCGACACGTAATGGAAGCGCCGATTGGTGCGCTCGGCGGTCCCCTCGCCGGCGAACATCCGCGTCGGGTCCTCGGCGGTGCGCTTGAACGGGAAGACGCCGGCGGCGAAGGGGAAGGCGCCGGGGAGGTTCTCCAGCGCCATCCAGCGCGCCAGCTCGCCCCAGTCCTTCATCGAGGGCAGCACGACCTTGGGGACCTTGGTGCCGGACAGGGTGGTGTGGCTCGCCGGCACCCGGACCTCCTTGCCGCGAACCTGGTAGGCGAAGTGGTCGCCGCCGTAGGCCTCGCGCGCCGCCTCCCATCCCTCGAGCTGGCGCCGCAGGGCCGGATCCAGCTCGCCGATGACCTCGTGGTAGCGCTGCCGCAGCAGCAGCACGGTCGGGTCGGCGCCGGCCTCGGTGAGCGCCGCGGGCGGGTAGTCCTGCGCCATCGGCGGGGTGGCGTCGCCGAGCTCGCGGAGGGCCCGGGCGAGGCCGTCGGCGCGCGCCGCCAGCTCGGCCTGGCTCTCGCCGAGGCGCTTGTAGCCGCGCACGGCGTCGGCGATCTCGGCGAGGTAGCGGGTGCGCTCCGGCGGAACCACGACCGGCACCTCCGAGACCCGCTCGGGCGGCGGCGACGGCGTCCAGTCGCGGCCGCTGCGCCGGCCGAGCTCGGCCATCAGCCAGGCGAACATGCGATCGACCCCGTCGTCGCCGAAGCGGCTGGCGGCGCTCAGGAACACCGGCATGTCCTCGAGCGGCCGCTCGAACCAGCCGCGGTTGCGCTGGACGGTCTTGCGCACGTCCCGCAGGGCGTCCTGGGCGCCGCGCTTGTCGGCCTTGTTGATCGCAACGCAGTCGGCGAAGTCGAGCATGTCGATCTTCTCGAGCTGCGACGGCGCGCCGAATTCCGGGGTCATGACGTAGAGCGACAGGTCGCACAGGTCGACCACCTCGGAGTCGCTCTGGCCGATGCCGGCGGTCTCGAGGATCACCAGGTCGTAGCCGGCCGCACGCAGGGCCAGCAGGGCGTCGCTGACGGCGCCGCCGGTGGCCAGGTGGGCGCGCCGGGTCGCCATCGAGCGCATGTAGACCCGTGGCCCCCTGGCGGCGTTCATGCGGATCCGGTCGCCGAGCAGGGCGCCGCCGGTGCGCCGGCGGCTCGGGTCGACCGACAGGATGGCGACGGTCCGGTCCGGGAACTGGTCGAGCAGGCGGCGGACCAGCTCGTCGGTGAGCGAGGACTTGCCGGCGCCGCCGGTGCCGGTGATGCCGAGGACCGGCGGGCTGCCGGTGGCGGCGCGCCGTTCGAGCTCGGCCCGCTCCTGGGCCAGCCCGTCGCCCCGGCCGTGGCCGTCCTCGATCACGGACAGCGCGCGCGCCACCTCGAGCGGCTGGCGCCGGTAGAGCCCGGCCGGGATGCCCGCGACCGGCGTCAGGGCGCCTTCCCCGGCGCGCCGCATCATGTCGGCGATCATGCCCTCCAGGCCCATCATCCGGCCGTCCTCGCCCGAGTAGACCCGCTCCACCCCCCAGTCTTGAAGCTGGCGGGCCTCTCCCTCCGGGGTCCTGCCGGCCCCGCCGCCGCCCGCCCCTC
>JACNJP010000558.1 GCA_014382465.1 Planctomycetota bacterium | reverse complement strand
ACCGGCGTCACCTCGCCGTCCGGCGAGACCTTCAGGATCCAGCCGCGGTAGCGCGCCTTCGACATGCCGTGCCACCACTCCGGGCTCCAGAAGCCGAGGTTCAGCGACAGGTAGAAGCTGCCGTCGGCGTCCACCGGGAGCCCGAAGGCGAACTCGTGGTAGTTGCCGCTCATGCCCCAGTCCTGGGTGATCGTGCGCACCTCGTCGCACACCCGGTCGCCGTCGTGGTCGATCAGCTCGGACAGCTCGCCGCGCTGCAGGACGTAGACGCGGCCGTCGACCACGTTCAGCCCCAGGCCCTCGTGCAGCCCCTCGGTGAAGATGTGCCAGCGGGCGTCCTTCGGGTCGTCGGCGAGGGCGTTCGCCACCCACCAGACGCGGCCGCGGCGAGTGCTGACCAGGACGTCGCTGTCGTTGACGAAGGCGATCCCCCCGACCTCGACCACCTCGCCCTCGGGCGGCGTGTAGTACTCGAGGGCGTAGGGCGACGCCGCGGCCGGCGGTTCCTGGGCGGCGGCCGGCGGCGCGAGGCACACCGGCGCGGCGCAGAGGAGGGCGAACGAGGAGGCGGTGAGGGTCATTGTTCGAGCTCCGCGAGGAGGGCGTGGCGCGTCTCGGCGTCCCAGCTCGAGGGCAGCAAGGTGGTCAGCTCGACCCGGGTGCGGCCGGCGACGAGCTGGACCTGGGTGGCGTCCGGCTGCTGCAGCAGCACGTGCAGACCGCGGTCGGCGACGGCGCCGACCACCACCGGATGCTCCGGCTGGCCGCCGTGGATCCAGTACGACATGGCGCCGCCGTCCTGCTGGCCGAGCAGCAGGTCGCTGTCGGCGCCGAGCATCAGGAGCCGGAGGTCGATCCTGGAGTCGATCTCGAAGGTCCGGCGGAATCCCGCCGCCAGGCTGGTGCTGGCGGGAGCGCCGGTCTCGCGCACCTCGGCGAGTTGGGCGCCGGCGGCGTCGTGCAGGCTGTAGCCGACCCAGGCGCGGCCGTCCTCGATCGAAGTGCCGCGCAGCCGCGCCGCGAGCGGGACGCCGGCGTCGGTGGCGAAGGTTGCCGCCGGAGCGCCGCCGTCCAGCAGGTACGTCGGCTTGCCGAGCGGCGCCAGCGGGGTGCCGCCGCGGCCGTCCCAGTCGGTGCGGCGCACGAAGGCTCCTTGGCGCACCGCCAGCAGCCGGACGTCGTCGGCGCGGTACTCCCAGCTCAGGCCGTCGGTGCCCCCGACCAGCAGGCCGCGCGGGTGCTCGGGCAGTCCCTCGGCCAACGCCGGAAGGTGGCCGCGCACCACCTGGGGCCGGTCCCCGACCGTCAGCACGGCGGCCTCCCCGGCCTCCACCGGCGGCTCCGGCAGGAAGCCGACCAGGTGCTCGACCACCCGCCGCCGCTCCTCCTCTGACAGCACCTCGCCGAAGCCGGGCATCGGCGTGCCCCCGATCCCGCTCGAGACGGTTCGGAACAGCGCCTCGCGGGTGTTGCCGAAGGAGAAGCCGCCGGCGCGGAAGTCGCGCGCCGCACGGTCGAGCTTGACGGTGCCCTGGCCGTCGCCGCTGAGGCCGTGGCACATGGCGCAGACCGCGGCGTAGACCTCGGCGCCCGAACGCGGCGGCGCGGCCGCGGGCTGGTCCGGACCGCCGCAAGCGGGCAAGAACAGCCCCAGCAGGGCCAGTCGAAGGGGGTGGCGGGACATGGCGGGGGCATCCTACGGCAGACCTCTCAGGGCGGTTCGGGGCTTGGCCCGGGCCGCCCCCTCACGCCAGGTTCTGCCTCCCCGAAGAGCGCCGTCCCTGGATCCGGGAAGGGCATCCCCGGGCACCCCGACCGCGGAGTGACCTGCTTCCTGGACGGCGGAATTCACGGTTTCCCTGATTCGAGCGACACCTAGGGCACGGGAATGCACCATCGCCCCTATTGAACCCCGCCATGCACCTCGGACTCCTCGCCACCCTCGGGCTCTCGCTCCCGTCATTCGGACCGCCCCCGAGCCTGTGCCAGCAGGACCACCACCAGCAGCAGCCTCCAATCCTGGTCGCGGTCACCCGCTCCGGCGTCCAGGTCGAGTCGGTCGAGGAGTCGCACAAGGGGGATCTGGTCATCCACACGCCGTTCGGGCCTTTTCGAACGCCGACCGATCCGGTCGAAATCCAGGTCAGCTCGAGCCGCTCGAGCGGATGGCGGAAGCTACTGGACTCGGATCCGACCGCCTCGATCGACGCCATCGTCAAGGAGCTGGATGACGCAGGACTGCTCTCGGAGCTCGCGGAGCTGGCCTCCCTCCTCCTGCTGGAGGAGGATCGAGCGAGCACGCTCGAGGCGGTCTCGGCCCTGGAGGCCTGGGGCGCCAGGATCGACCCGGTCCCGTCCAAGGTGCCGAGCGAAGACCGGATTCCGTGGCTCTACAAGCAGATCCGTGGTGATCGCAGCGGCCGGCGGATCCTGCTCTGCGGCCGGCTGGAGGCGGAGATCATGGAGAACGGCAACGGCGTCGGCCTACGCCAGCGGTCGCTCTCCCAGCTTCGAGACGACCTTCGCAGCCAGGACCCCCTTCTGAGGAGGCTGGCGGCCCGAGTGGCCCAGAAGCAGATGGTCCTCGAGCCAGCGCTCTCGGCGACGATCTTCGAACTCAGCCTCGCGGGCCCTGAGATCGTCCGCGACGCAGCCTCTGCCTTCGCCGTCCGGACCTGGCCCGGCCACGCCTATCTCTGGTGGACCTCGGTCCTGTTCCGCTCAGAGGAGGACCTGCGTCTGCTCGCCGCCCAGAACCTGGCCCGGCACCTTCCCCAGCGCTCGGCCCTGGCCCTCCGTTGCGCCGCGAGCACCTTCGCGAAGAGGGCTCCGGACCGCTACCCCTTCGAGCACCTGAAGCTCCAGGTGGTGCGAGGGAGGCTCGATCCTCCGGCGATCTTCCATTACGACCAGGCGGGAGCTTTCTACAACACCGCCTCGACCGCGAGAGATCCTCTGGAAGACTCTTCCGTGGTCAAGATCGTGCGGATCTCGCCCGATCTCCAGGCGGTCCTCGCGGGGCTCACCGGCGCGGGCGAGGCGGAAGTGAGCGAGGATCAGTCGAAGCGGCCTTCGAGATAGAGCGCCCACTCGGCCGGGGTCCGCTCCGAGATCCCCCCTTCGAGGATGGCGAGCGCCGCGCAGACCTCTGCGGCGAGCTCCGGCGAAATCCGGGTGACCTTCACCACCGAGACGTTCTCGATCGAATCGCTCGGGGTGTGGTTCGCCCGGCCGCCGGTGGAGGGGGCCATGTCCATGTTGAGGACGCTCTCCGGGTCCTGCGTCCCCTGGACCACCTGGACCGACTTGCCGGCGTAGCGGAAGCGGGCAGGAGCGGTCCGGCCGTATGCGCTGAGGAGGAACGCCAGGGGTTTGGTCGACTGCTCGGGAAGGAGCGCGGTCAGGTGCCGGACCGCCAGGAGGCGGTCCTCCTCCTCCCCGCGGAGCATGGCCTGGGTCCAGGATTCCCTCGCGTGCTCCGGCCAGAGCGCCGCCACCGCCCGGGCGCAGGCGTCGCGCACCATCCGCTCTCCGCGCAGGGAGAGGTAGAGCATCTTCGCCGAGGTGTAGGGTTCGTCCAGGATCTGACGTTCGGCGACCCGCGCGGCGGTGCGCTGCACGACGGCGGACTCGCTGCGAAGGGCCCGCTTCAGCGTCGTGATCGAGATCTGGCGCGGACCGATGGCGTTGCCGCCCTCCATGACCTCCACCACCAGCCGGCCGCCGAAGAGCAGCGCTTCAGGACCGGGGGATCCCAAGACCTGGCTCCAGAGCCAGTCCACCCGCTCCTCCGAGGCGATACCCCGTGGCACCCGGTCCAGGAGCGCCCCCCACCGGTCCAGCGCCGGCAGGAGCAGCGCCAGCTCCTCCTCCCGATCGCGCTCGAGCACCGCGGCCGCGATTTCGAGCAGCTCCGTGATCCGGCCTGAAGCGTCGAAGTCCCCGATCCAAGCGGACAAGGAGGGTTCGAGCGGATCCGTGAGCGATACCCGCCAACCCGGACGGAGCGCGGACTGCATCACGAGCTGGACCGGGTCCGTCGGCGTGCGGAAGCTCCCGAAGGCCGTTTCGACCTCGAGGTCGCCGCGCGCGACTTCGCCGACGCACTCCACCTGGAAGCCGCTGCGCGTGACGGCGATCCGGATCGGGGCGGCTCGATCCCCGGCGGCCTCTTGAGCCAGCCCGGTCGGAGCGAGGACCAAGGAGGCGGCGAGCAAGAGACCCCACCTCATTGCGGAGATCGGGGCGGGAAGCTCCTGGTGCGAGATCAAGGCCGGCATCCTCCTATAAGGACGGGAACGCAGCGAAGATACCAGGAATCGCCTCCCGTCAGGTGGAGGAGCCGCGAAGTGGAGAAAGGAACGCCCTGAGGTCCTCCACCCGCGTCGGCTCGCCGTAGCCGCGCTTGCCCGAGAAGTGGATCTGCCGGGCGCCGGTCTCGCGCAGCACCTGGACGATGTTCGCGGCCCGCACGCCGCCGCCGGGCATGAGCTCGATCCGGCCGTCGGCCTGGGCCACCAGCTCGCGCAGCGCCGGGATGCCGGCGACGACCTCGGGCGCCCCGCCGGAGCTCAGCACCCGGGTGAAGCCGAGCGCGATCAGCAGCTCCAGCGCCGCCGCGCGGTCGGGCACCTGGTCGAAGGCGCGGTGGAACACCAGCTCGAGCCCTTCCGCGGCGCGGACGATGCGCTCGAGCGCGCCGCGGTCGGGGCTGCCGTCCCGATCGAGCACCCCGAAGACCACCGCCGTCGCGCCGGCGTCGCGCAGGGCGGGCACCGCCTGCTCCATGGCCCGTAGCTCGGCTGCGTCGTAGCGGAAGTCTCCCCCGCGCGGGCGCAGCATCGCCGCCACCGGCAGCTCCGCGGTGGCGCGGGCCTCACGCAGCTCGGCGCAGTCCGGGGTGATCCCGCCGACCGACAGGTCGGCGCACAGCTCGACCCGGTCGGCCCCCGCCTGGGCGGCGGCGCGGGCGTCGGCGGCCGATTCGACGCAGACCTCGGCCAGGATCCGGGCGGCCAAGCTCAGCTCCAGGCGAAGGTCTCGAGGTGCCGGCGCAGGTGGCCGGCCGTCGGGAAGCTCTTCGCCAGCAGGCCGCGTCGCATGCCGCGGATGATGCCCTTGGCCTGCGGCGGCAGCTTGGCGTAGGCTGGGTGTCCGCCCCGCCGGCCGCGGGAGACACCGGCCTGCGCCGGGT
>JACNJP010000337.1 GCA_014382465.1 Planctomycetota bacterium | reverse complement strand
GTACCGCGCTCCTTGCGCGGCACCGGCTCAGCCAGGACCTGAAACAGTCTTGGCCCGGGTCCACTCTGCCAGGTGTCCTTCTGGCGCAGCTTCAAGACCAGAAGGCCGTGGAGAGTGATCTGCTGGCGTCCTTCAACCAGCAGCTCCTTGAGCAGGGTTGGGCGGTTGTTCTGACGGCTCCGTCCCCGTGGGTGGCCGCCCTCCGTGCCCCGACGTCAGAACAAGAGGCGGAAGGTACCGCGCTCCTTGCGCGGCACCGGCTCAGCCAGGACCTGAAACAGTCTTGGCCGTGGCCGTTTTTTCCTGAGGATCTGGAAGATCAGCTTCGGCGCCCGGATTCCTCGGAGTCCCAGATCCGGTCGGACTTTCAGGGCCGATTCCAGGCCGAGGCCGGGCGTTTCCTGGGGGATCTGGAAACGGGCGCATGGAAAGGAAGGACGGACTCCAGCTCTGCCCGAGAGGCGGAAGAGTCTGCCGACCGCTTCCTGGTCTTGTTGGAGGAAGCCGGTATTCCTCGGGACAAGGCTGCCGATCTGCAACGGCGCGCCAAGGGAATCCAAGCGGAGGCCCGTGAGGCTCGTGAGGCTCGTGAGGCTCGTGAGGCTCGTGAGGCTCGTGAGGCTCGTGAGGCTCGTGAGGCTCGTGAGGCTCGTGAGGCTCGTGAGGCCGCAGAGCGCCTCAACCCCTTCGGCTGGGAGGTGGTGGACGCGACTCCGGGGAAGCAGACCGGCGCGGCGAAGAAGATCCGCGACCCGGAGACGGGGATTGCCTTCCTCCTGGTGGAACCGGGGAGCTTCCAGATGGGCTCGCCCTCGGGCGAGTCTGCTCGGGCTTCTGACGAGACGCAGCACCGGGTGACGCTGACGAAGGCCTTCTACCTGGGGGAGACGGAAGTGACGCAAGCGCAGTGGAAGAAGGCGATGGGGAACGCCCCCAGCAACTTCAAAGGCGACGATCTCCCGGTGGAAAGGGTGAGTTGGGATGACTGCCAGGAGTTCCTCCGCAAAGCCGGGGAGGGGTACCGCCTGCCGACGGAGGCGGAGTGGGAGTACGCCTGCCGAGCGGGCACGACGACCCCGTTCAGCTTCGGAGCGACGATTTCTACGGACCAGGCGAACTACGACGGCAACTACACCTACGGGAGTGGGCGCAAAGGGGTCTATCGCCAGAAGACGACACCGGTCGGCAGTTTCCCGGCGAACGCCTGGGGATTCCACGATATGCATGGGAATGTGTGGGAGTGGTGCCAGGACAGGTATGGCGCCTATCCCAGCGGCCCGGTGACCGACCCCAAGGGTCCGTCATCTGGAGACTCTGTTGTGCTTCGCGGCGGTTCCTGGCCCTACTTCCCGAGGTACTGCCGTTCGGCGAGCCGTTTCAGGCTCCTTCCTGACCTCCAGTACTACTTCGTCGGCTTCCGTGCCGCGAGGACTCTTCCTTGACCTATTCCCTCTTGCCCTCTTACCCTCTGCCTTCTTGCTCTTTCCCCTTTTGCCTCTTTCTTCCTCCCTCTTTCCCGCGCGGCGCAGCCGCGCGTTTTCGCCGCGGCACTTCGTGCCGCGGCGACGCTGCAATGAAGAACCAGGCGCCTTGGGCGTCTTGCTCTTCCGCGCAGCAACGTGGGGCATCGGCCGTAGCGGTCGCGGGCCTGTTGTGCTTCGCGGCGGTTCCTGGAACAACAACCCGAGGAACTGCCGTTCGGCGAACCGGAACAGGAACCATCCTGACAACCAGAACAACAACGTCGGCTTCCGTGCCGCGAGCACTCCCGCATCCGGAACTGGAGGACTGCCATGAGCGCGCGTTCCTCCGGGCGTGATCGAGAGGAGAGTCCCGGGCCGGGTCCCGAGTCCCAGGAGTCCTGGGTGCCGAACGAACGCGGAACCCGGTCGTCTCACCCTCCGGGGCAGGCGGCCGGGGGTTCGTCGGCTGTCGTCATCGAGCATGCCCGCGACCTGCTGCTGTGGGCCGTTCCGACGGTAGCGAAGTTCCCGCGCAGTTTTCGCTTCACGCTGGGAGAACGGATCGAACGGCGCCTCTATGCCACCCTGGAAGGTCTGGTCCGGGCTCGATACTCGAAAGGACCAGCCAAGGTCGAACACCTGGAGGCCGTCAATCTCGACCTCGAAGTCTTCCGGCACGAGATCCGCGTCGCTCACGACCTGGAGCTGCTTTCGCTCCGCCAGCTCGAGCATTGCGCCCGCCTCACCGATGTCGTGGGCCGCCAGATTGGAGGCTGGGCCCGGTCCCTCAAGTGAGCCAGATCTTCGAGCAGATCACTAGCTTCAACAACCTTTGGAAGGCCGGGCGGCGCGCCGCCCGGGGAAAGCGTGGCCGAACGCCCACGGCGGAATGGCTGGCAGACCTCGAGGCCAACACGTTCGCGTTGTCGGCGGATCTGGCCGCCGGCCGCTGGCGGCCCTCTGGCTATCGCACCTTCCGGATCGCCGAGCCCAAGGAACGCCTCATCTGCGCCGCCCCGTTCGCGGACCGGGTGGTCCACCAGGCGGTGGTCCAGGTGATCGAGCCGCTCTTCGAACCCTCCTTCATCCATGATTCCTACGCCTGCCGGCGCGGCCGCGGCACCCACCGGGCCCTGCGTCGGGTTTCGTTGTGGGCCGGGACCTACCCCTGGTGCCTGAAACTGGATGTGGAGAAGTACTTCCCCTCCGTCGACCACGACATCTGCCTGGAACTCGCCGCCCGCAAGCTCCATTGCCCGCCCACGCTCGAGATCCTGCGCCGGATCCTGGGCACCTGGACCACGGAGGAGGCCCCGAGGCGCTGGTTCCCGGGTGACGACCTCTTCTCGCCCGGCCTGCGCTCGCGCGGTCTTCCGATCGGAAACCTCACTTCCCAATTCCTGTCCAACGTCTACCTGGATCCTGTCGACCACCGGGTCAAGGACGGCCTCGGAATCCGCCCCTACGCCCGTTACTGCGATGACCTGGTGGTGCTCGGTCACAGCCCCGAAGAGCTGCGCCGGGTTCGGTCGGAGATCGTGCGCGCCCTCCGCCGCCTGCGCCTGACCGCCCATCCCCGCAAGACCCAGATCTTTCCGACGGCCCAGGGTATTCCCTGGCTCGGTTTCACCGTCTATCCCGACCAGATCCACCTCCGCAGGGAGAACCTCCGCCGGGCGCGCCGACGTTTCCGGCGCTTCGCCGGCCTGCTCCAGCGCGGCGAGGGCGATCCGGTCCATATCCAGTGCTCCGTCGACGCCTGGCGGGCTCACGCCCAGCACGCCAGCTCCCCTAAACTGGCTGACGCCCTGACCGCCTGTTTCCCGTGACCGAGTCCGACCCCCTCTCTGATCTGCCGACCATCGGTGGCGCTCAACGGCTGCGACCTGACGCGGCCATCGGCCCGAGCGGGCGCTATCTGCTCGAGGAGGAGGCGGGCCGCGGCGGCATGGGGGTGGTTTGGAAGGCTCGCGACGAGGTGGTGGGGGACCGGGTGGCCCTGAAGTTCCTGCCCGAGGCGCTGGCCTTCGACGAGATTTCGCTCGACGGCCTGAAGCACGAGGCGCGGACCCTGCTCGGACTGACCCACCCAGGGGTGGTGCGCCTGCGCAACCTCGAGCTCGATCAGGGCCTCCTGTTCCTGGTCATGGAATACCTGGCCGGCCCCACTTTGCGTGGGGTGCTCGCGGCACGACTGCGCGCCGGCAAGCGCGGGCTGGGGACCAGGGAAGCGCGCTGGATCCTCGAGCAGATCGCCCCGGCGCTCGACTTCGCCCACCAGCGCAAGATCCTGCACCGGGACCTCAAGCCGGCCAACCTCATGCTCACCGCGGCGCCCGGGGATCCCCTGGGAGTCGCGGGGGAGGAGGTCAAGCTGACCGACTTTGGCATCGCCTACGTAGCGACGACGAGCTTCACCCAACTGACCGGGAGGCAGGATACCTCAGGCACGCTGCCCTACATGGCGCCGGAGCTGTTGCGGGGCCGGCCGCCGTCCGTCGCCTCCGATCTCTACGCGCTGGGGGCGACGCTCTATGAGCTGGTCGCCGGAGGCCTGCCCTTCGTGCGCGGCGACATCAGCCTGCAGATCCGGGAGGAGGAAGCCCCCGCCCTGGAGTCGGGCGACGCCGCGCTCGATGCCGCGGTGGAGGCGGCGCTGGCGAAGGAGCCAACGGATCGACCGGCGTCGGCAGCGGCCTTCGTCGAGCAGGCACGGCGGCAGGTGGTGGTGACCGCGCCCGCCCCGACCCGGGTGCCCCAATCCGTTAGGCCCGTAGAGCCCCCCGCCCAGACGGATCAGGCCCCGGCCCCGGCCCCGGCCCGGAAGCCGGTTCCCGCCGGACACCGGTTCCGCCGTCTTGTCTTTCTCGTGCTGGCCTTGACCGGTCTGGCCATCGTGTCCTGGCCAGATGTCATCGGCTGGGGTCGGGGGGCGGTCCCGATGGAGGAGGAGACGGAATCCACGCCCCCTCAGCCCGTGGCCCAGTTGGATGGCCTGCCTGCCTCCCTGAGAGCATCCTTCCAGACGAAGCCAGGCGCGCCGATGGAGCCGGATGGGAAGGGAGGGCAGGTCCCGAAGGCCATCCTGCACCAGAAGACCGGCCTCGAGTTCCTGTGGGTGCCGAGCGGCGAGTTCGAACTGGGCAGTCCAGAGGGGGAGGATGGTCATCAATCCGATGAGAGTCCGACGCGCCAGGTGCGCATGAGCGGCTTCTACCTCGCGAAGACGGAAACCACCTGGCAGGCCTGGAAGGCCGGCGGGGGCCAGGGTGGGGAAGGGGCAGGGGATTCCTATCCGGTCACGAATGTCGACTGGAACGCCGCCAGAGCCTGGTGCGAGCGCAACGGTCTGATGCTGCCGAGCGAAGCCCAGTGGGAATACGCAGCATCCGGGCCGGACAACCGGGTCTATCCCTGGGGAGCTGACTGGGATAGGAGCCGTTGCAACGCGGACGGGACCGGAGGGCAGGACCGATGGGAGCGCACTTCCCCCGTGGGTGCCTTCACAAATCCCTCAGGGGCTTCATGGTGCGGGATGGAAGACATGGCCGGGAACGTTTATGAGTGGTGCCAGGACAGGTATGGGGAATACCAGACCGGCCCGGTGGCCGACCCCAAGGGTCCCTCATCTGGTGATCGTGTTGTGCTTCGCGGCGGTGCCTGGGGCGACTCCCCGTGGTGCTGCCGGTCGGCTTTCCGGTACGGGGTCCATCCTGTCAACCAGGGCATCCTCGTCTGCT
>JACNJP010000415.1 GCA_014382465.1 Planctomycetota bacterium | reverse complement strand
GCTGCGGTGGGGCGGGTCGAGCACGACCACCGCCAGGCCGTCCTCCGGCCGCTCGAGGCGGACGCAGGCGCCGGGCTCGGGGCAGTCGGGGGGAAGAGGGAGTCCTTGGAGGTCGATCATCAGCTCATCCTCTCCAGCACCACGGCGCCGCCCTGGCCGCCGCCGATGCACAGGGTCGCGAGCGCGAGTTCGTGGTCGCCGTGGCGAAGCTCGTGGGCCGCGGTCAGCAGGAGCCGCGAGCCGGTCGCGCCGACTGGGTGGCCGAGCGCGACGGCGCCGCCGTTGACGTTCAGCTTGTCGTCCGGGAGCTCGCCGAGGGCCGCGTCGCGGCCGAGGTGCTCCTTGGCCCATCCGGCGCTGGCGAAGGCCCGCTGGCAGGCGATCACCTGCACGGCGAAGGCCTCGTTGAGCTCGACCACGCCGATGTCGGCGAGGCTGCAGCCGGCGGCGTCCAGCGCCAGGGCGCTGGAGTAGACCGGCCCGAGGCCCATGCGCGAGGGTTCGCAGCCGCTCCAGGCCCAGCTCCGGATCCGCGCCAGGGGCTCCAGGCCGAGCTGGCGGGCGCGGTCCTCGGTGGTGACGAGCAGCGCCGCGGCGCCGTCGGTGATGCCGCAGGCGTTGCCGACCGTGACGACGCCGTCGGGCTTCTCGAAGTAGGGCTTCAGCTTGGCGAGCGCCTCCAGGCTCTGGTCCCCGCGCACGGCGTCGTCGTGGTCGAGGGCGCGCGCGCCCTTCTTGGCGCCGAGGCCGAGGTGGGGCAGGATCTCCTGCCCGAGCCGGCCCGAGGCGGCGGCAGCGGCGGCCCGCTGGTGGCTGCGCAGCGCGAAGGCGTCGGCCTCCTCGCGGGTGATGGCGAAGTCGCGCGCCAGCAGCTCGGCGGTGCTGCCCATGATCAGGCCGCTGACCGGGTCGGTCAGGCCCTCCATCAAGGCGATGCGCGGCTTGAGCCAGCCCGGCCGGAACTTCAGCAGCAGGCCGAGCCGCTGGCCGAGGGTCCGGGCCTTCATCAGCCGGGCGAAGAAGTCGGTCATCTTGGGGCCGAAGACCAGCGGGTAGGCGCTCATGACCTCGACGCCCACCGTCAGGTAGTTGTCGCCGATGCCGGCGCGGATGTTGGCCACCGCGCAGGTCACCGCCTCGATGCCGCTGGCGCAGTTGCGCGCCACCGTGCGGGCCGGCACCGACTGCGGCACCCCGGCGCGCAGCGCCAGCACCCGGCCGATGTTGGCCTGGTCGAAGGGCTGGCCCACGCAACCGGCCACCACCTCGTCGAGGGAGGAGGGGTCGATACCGGTCCGCGCGATCAGTTCACGCGCGACGTGGGCGCCGAGGTGGCCGGCGTCCTCCTTCGCGAAGGCCACGCCGGCGCGCGCCCACGGGGTGCGCAGTCCGGCGGCCAGCACGATCGAGGGGCCGTCCTGGTGGAGGGCGAGTTGAACCATGGTTTGTTAACGGTGTAAAGTTAACACCGTCATTCGGGCCATGGCAAGGAATCCGGCCCTGTTCATTGGTCCTGGAGTTGGCGGAAGGCCGCTTCGGGCAAGGGCTTGGAGGGAGTGCCGGCCGCCCCTCTCGGGCGGGTCCGTTTCAGCAGCATAAAGGCTTTGTTTTAAACGTGTTGTGGGGTTCTGGGTCCATTATTCGGGGCCGGCTTCCTGGGTCGGTTGCCCGGGTTGGGTGAACGGCGTAAAGTTAACACTGTAAAGTAGTCGAACCATCTCCCCAGGCATGTCCCGCCCCAGCAGCTCCGAACTCCGCCGCGCGATCCTCGACGAGGCTCGCCGCGTGCTCGTGGAGAACGGCTACATGGGGCTGTCGATGCGGCCGATCGCGCGGGAGGTCGGCTGCACGGCCACCAGCATCTACCTCTACTTCGAGAGCAAGGACGCCCTGATCCACGCCCTCATCGACGAGGGGATGGAGCGGCTGCAGGAGCAATTCCAGACGGCGGTCGACGGGGTGGACGAGCCGCGGCGCCGGTTGGCGCGGCTGGCGCGGGCCTACCTCGACTTCGGGCTCGAGAACCCGGAGTACTACGAGATCATGTTCATGCTGCACCCGCAGCTGATGGAGCGGTATCCGCCGGACCGCTACCGCCGCGCCCGCCGCAACCTGGAGATGTTCCACGATGAGATGGTGGCGGCCCTCGGCCCGGCGGGCTGGGACGGCCGCGATCCGAAGACCGAGTCGACCCTGGTCTGGACCTCGCTCCACGGCACCGTGTCGCTGCTGATCGCCCATCGGGTGGACGTCAGCATCGACCGCGAGGCGCTGATCGAGCGCGCGGTGCGCCAGGCCCTTCGTTCTCTCGACGATCCCGACAACGCGGCCATCGAGCCGCCGCAATCCGATGCTGCAAGGAACTGAACAAACCGAAGGTCTCCTCTCCGCCCTGCCCTGGGGCTGGACCCTTCTCCTCTTCGTCGCCGCCGCCTTCGGCCTCGGCTTCGTCGGCGCGCCGCTGCTGGCCTGGACCGGCCTGGCGGCGCTGCTGCTGTTCGGCCTGGCGGCGCCCCTGTGGCTGTGGATCCCCTTCCTGGTCGTCGCGGCGGTCTTCAACCTCAAGCCGCTGCGCCGGGCCCTGGTGACCCGGCCGCTGATGGGCGTGCTGAAGAAGCTCGGGCTCATCCCGCAGATCTCGGCCACCGAGGAGGAGGCCCTCGAGGCCGGCACGGTGTGGGCCGAGGGCGAGCTGTTCTCCGGCCACCCGGACTGGGGCCGCCTGATGCGCGAGTCCTACCCCGAGCTCAGCGCCGAGGAGCAGGAATTCCTCGACGGCCCCACCGAGGAGCTGTGCGCGATGACCGACGACTGGGACGTCTACCAGCGCCGCGACCTGCCGCCGGAGGTGTGGCAGGCGCTCAAGGACAAGGGCGTCTTCGGCATGATCATCCCCAAGCAGTGGGGGGGGCTGGAATTCTCCGCCGCCGGCGTCAGCGCCGTCATCGCCAAGCTGAGCTCGCGCTCGATGCCGCTGGGCATCACCGCGATGCTGCCGAACTCGCTCGGGCCGGCCGAGCTGATCATGCACTACGGCACCTCCGCGCAGCAGCAGTACTGGCTGCCGCGGCTGGCCAGCGGCGAGGAGATGCCCTGCTTCGCCCTCACCGAGCCGCAGGCCGGCTCCGACGCCGGCGCCATCCGCTCGACCGCCGTGGTCTTCCGCGGCGAGGACGGCGAGCCGATGCTGCGGCTCAACTGGGACAAGCGCTACATCACGCTGGCCTCGCGGGCGACCGTGTTCGGCCTGGCGGTGAAGCTGTCCGACCCGGACAACCTGCTCGGCAAGGGCCAGAAGCCCGGCATCACCTGCGTGCTGGCCGAGGCGCACCGCGACGGCGTCGCGCGCGGCGAGCAGCACGACCCGCTCGGGGTGCCGTTCCTCAACTGCCCCTTCCAGGGCCACGACGTCGTGGTGCCGGCGAGCAACATCATCGGCGGCGCCGAGGGCGCCGGGCGCGGCTGGCGCATGCTGATGGAGACCCTCGCCGCCGGCCGCGGCATCATGCTGCCGGCCCAGGCGGCCGCCGGCACCAAGGCGGCGGCGCGGGTCGCCGGCGCCTACGCCCAGGTGCGCAAGCAGTTCGGCCTGTCGGTCGGCAAGTTCGAGGGCATCGAGGAGCCGCTGGCGCGCATCGGCGGCTGGGCCTACCTGCTCGAGGCCACGCGCCGCTACACCTGCGGCGGCCTCGACGGCGGCGCCAAGCCGGCGGTGGTGTCGGCGATCGCCAAGTACCACTCGACCGAGCTGTTCCGCAAGGCGATCAACGACGCCATGGACATCTGCGGCGGCGCCGGCATCTCGCGCGGCCTGCGCAACCTGCTGGCGCACGCCTACTGGGGCGCGCCGATCTCGATCACGGTCGAGGGCGCCAACATCCTGACCCGCACGCTGATGATCTTCGGCCAGGGCGCGATCCGCTGCCACCCGTGGGCTTACGCCGAGATCAAGTCGCTCGGCCGGAACGACGTCGAGGGCTTCGACCGGGCCTTCTGGGGCCACATCGGCTACATCGTCCACAGCAAGTGCCGCGCGATCCTGCTGTCGATGACCCGCGGCCGCCTGGCGCGCACCGGCCTGCGCGGGCCGTCGCACTTCTACGCCCAGAAGATCTCGTGGGCCTCGGCCTGCTTCGCCTTCCTGTCCGAGACCGCGATGGCCATGTACGGCGGCGACCTCAAGCGCCGCGAGGGCCTGACCGGCCGCTTCTCCGACGCGCTGTCGTGGATGTACCTGGCCTCGGCCACCATCCGCCGCTTCGAGGCCGAGGGCCGCCGCGAGGAGGACCTGCCTTTCTTCCGCTGGTCGATGGACTACTCGATGCTGCAGATCCAGGAGGCCTTCTGCGGGCTGCTGCGCAACTTCCGCGCGCCGTGGGTCGGCTGGCTGTCCCGCGGCCCGGTGCAGTGGTGGGCCTACGCCAACCCGATCAGCCGCGGCCCGAACGACCGCCTCGGCCACCAGGTCGCGCGCGCGCTGCAGACCCCCGGCGAGCTCCGCGACCGGGTCTGCGGCGGCCTCTACGTGCCCGAGGACCGGGAGCAGGCGCTCGGCCGCCTGGAGCACGCCTTCGAGCTCACCTTCATGGCCGACGCCGTGGTGGCCAAGATCCGCAAGGCGGTCAAGGCCAAGCAGCTCCCCAAGGCCAAGCCGCTGACGCTCCTGGACCAGGCGGTCGAAGCCGGCATCATCGGCCGCGAGGACGCCGACCTGGTGCGCGAGGCCGAAGTGGCCCGGGAAGACACGGTGCAGGTCGACAGCTTCGACGAGGAGGGCTACTACTCGACCTCGACCAAGCCGTTCACGATGACCCACTAGCTGACCGTAAATCTACAGATGGGCGGGGCAGAGTCCCGCCCATCCTCGTTGATTATCTCAAGAACCGCCCCAGTTGCGAAATAGGGGATGCCGATAGATGTGGGTCTTCAGCAAGGAATCCATGCCCCAACACGCATCCCATTGGATCACGCCTCTGCTCGCGCTCGCCGCAGTTGCCCCGGCGCGGTCCCAGGAGCCGGGAGACGGTCCAGGGAAGGCTGACCTCCTCGACCAACTGCCCGCGGCGTTCGAAGCCGGGAGCCATCCCCAGTATGGCGGCGCCCCCCCCCTCCCCACCCGCCCCCGCCCCCGCCACCCGCGCATGCCGCCCCCCCCCGGCCGCACGCGCGCCCCCATGCCGCCCACCCCCCCACCGCCCCCCGTCGCC
>JACNJP010000199.1 GCA_014382465.1 Planctomycetota bacterium | reverse complement strand
GCCCACCCGGGGCAGGGACAGGAGGACCGCGGCGCCGAAGCCGCCGAGGGCGGTGAACAGCGGCGGGTAAAAGGTGTGCCCGACCCATCCCCCGAGGCCGCCGGGGAAGGAGGCGCTGGCCCGCGGATCGGGCGACCAGCCGCCAGCGACCACCGAGGCGGTCAGGCTCAGGACGACCACCCCGATCAGCTTCACCGCCGCCGAGCTGGGGCCCTCGCGCACCAGGCGCGCGGCCCCCCAGAAGACGCCGAAGCCCGCCAGCAGGAAGGCCCCGATCCCGCATGAGTAGAGCAGGGCGTCCGCCAGGTCGTGGCCCAGGCTGCCGCAGACGTTCTCCTCGGGCAGGCCGGCCTCGAAGTCGGCCAGGGCGACGAAAATGAACACCGAGACCGCCGCCAGCACCATGCCCAGCGGCCGCCGCGCGCGCTCGCCGTGCAGCGTCTGCCAGGTCCGCTTGCCGGCCCAGGCCGCCAGCGCTCCGCAGGCCATCACCAGGGTGCCGAGCCAGCCGAGCACGGCCCGCAGCCCCTCGGTCACGAAGCCGGCCTGCTGGGCCGCAGCCCGGCCGGCGCCGCCACTCTTCCGCTTGCTGGGTTTCCTCTTGGCCACATTACCTCCCCAGGATCCTAAACGGAGGCGGTCCGGCATACCATCGGCAACAGCGGAGGGCGGCGCCAATTGTGGCGCCGCCCCGCTTTCCGACCCCAGGAGTGGGGCTCGGACGAGCTCAGTCGAGGACCGGCTTGGCGATCTGTCCGGTCCGGATGGCGACCTGGTAGCGCCACCAGCCGAGCAGGATGACGGCCAGCTCCGCCAGCAGGTAGCCGATGACGTAGACCATGCCTCCCGATCCTCTGCCGTAGGCGTGCAGGCCGGCCCCGAGCACGTAATTCACCCCGTAGTAGGTGAACAGCACGAACATGAAGGAGATCACGCTGCACACCGCCAGGCCGTACTGGTGGATCCAGCCGGCGTAGCGGGCGTGGATCACCGCCAGGTAGATGAAGAAGGTGATCGCCGACCAGGTCTCCTTCGGGTCCCAGCCCCAGTAGCGCCCCCAGCTCTCGTTGGCCCAGATCGCCCCGAAGGCGATGCCGGCGGCCAGGAACAGCACGCCGACCTGGATCGTCTTGTAGAGGAGGGCGGTGAGGGTCTTCAGCTGGTTGGTGCGGCCCGGCTGGTAGAGCTGCTTGAACATCACGACGTGCCCCATGCCCATGGCCAGGAAGAAGGCCGAATAGGACAGCATGATGGTCATGACGTGGATCGACAGCCACGAGGTGTTCCGGAGCACCGGCATCAGCGGGCTGATCGAGGAGTCCATCATCGACGGCGGCAGCCAGCGGGCGAAGGCCAGCGCCAGGAACCCGAGGGCGCCGGCCACCATGCCGAAGTAGCCCTTGCGGTAGACCAACTCCAGCACCAGGCCGATGGCGATCACGCCCCAGCCCATGAAGACCAGGGACTCGTACATATCGGACACCGGAGCGCGCCCGGCGATCGCCCAGCGCATGCCGATGCCGACGGTCTGGCCGGCGAAGCCCACGATCACGCTGCCGAGGCCGAGGGCGTAGCCGAGGCGGTTCTGCGCCCTGGCGAAGACGAGGATGAGCACGAAGCCGAGCAGGAACAGCCAGGAGGCCTTGCCGAAGGTGTCCCAGCGGTTGTACTTCAGCTCCAGCTCGAGGTCGCCGGGGTCGGGATAGGCGGCCGGGGACAGCGCCCGCAGGGCGGCGCCCAGCTCGGTGG
This sequence comes from Planctomycetota bacterium, assembly GCA_014382465.1. GTDB lineage: Bacteria > Planctomycetota > UBA1135 > UBA1135 > UBA1135 > J029. The sequence continues at coordinate 3,497 of JACNJP010000199.1, read as the reverse complement.
CGGCGCTGGCGAAGGCGGCGCGGTCGCCGGCCCGGAAGGCGCTCCGCAGCCGCCCGTAGACGCCGAGGGCCTCGCTCCCAGGGCCTTGTGAATCCTTGGCGAGGCTCGCGGGGGAGGCCCACTCACCGCTCGGCCCGAGGATCGGGAAGAGGGTCAGCGATGCGCCGGAGCGGAGCTGGTCGATCGCCCCGAGCTTGTTCCACACCCGCATGGCGTCGCGCTCGACCGGGGTCGGCCCCTCGTCGGCCTCCTCCTTGCGGTAGCCCTCGTTGGCGATCCGGCTGAGCTCGGCGCTCGCGGCCAGGGTGTTGAACGCGAAGCGGCGCTCGCCCTTGTCGACGCCGATCAGGAGCTTGAGGTCGTCGTTGTCGACCCGCACGTACGGCCGGGCCAGGAAGTCCTCCGGCGACAGCGCGTAGCCCCAGACCATCTCCAGCGCGTGGACGCCGTCGAGCTGGGTGACCTTGCGGCCGCTGATCTGGACGATCAGCTCGCGGGCGTAGGAGTCGAGCGGCTTGTGGCGGCCGCCGCTGAGGATCGCCCAGCCGGCGGTCTGCTCGAAGTCCACCGAGCCCGGCTGGTAGGAGGTGGCCGGCTGCTGCGCCGGGGCCGCGGCGGCGGCCAGGGCCGAGAAGCCGAGGAGGATGGTGGGGAGGAAGCTGCTCATGACACGGTCTCCAAGTCCTTGGAGCCCTGGGCGTTGCGGTCGGTGGTGGGGACGGATGGCGGCCCGGCGCCCGGCCCCGGGCTGGCGGCGATGGTCAAGCCGTTGCGCTTCTTGCGGCCGTCGCCGGTGACGTACCAGATGAGGCCGAGGATCAGGATGCCGAAGGCGACGTAGACCACGAGCGTGCCGGGGTCGCGGTTGACGCTGAGCACCGTGGTGTCGGGGCGCCCGCCCTGCCCGAGGATGTAGCTGCTCTGGAACAGCCGGAAGCCGAGGTAGTCGAGCGTCCGGTTCATCGAGATCTCGGTGGAGACCGGCTCGGCCTCGCCGGCGAGGGCGGTCACCTCGACCTGGCTGGCGTACTCGGCCTCCCGCTTGGAGCCGGGGTGGAACTCGATGCGGAAATCTTCGAGCGCGACCTCGAAGGGCAGCGCCATCCGCTTGCGGCCGTACTTCAGGATCCACTGCTGGCCGCCCAGCTCGAGGATCCGCTCCTGGCCGAAGGGGACCCAGGCCGCCTGCTCGGCGCCGCCCAGGCGGGCCTGGAGCAGGACCAGCGGCGAGCCCTGGTCGGACTTGGCGGGGAAGCGGGTGACGATCTCGCCGACGCGGGCGGCCGGCAGGTACTCATCCACGACCACCGCCAGGGCCTGGCCGGGGACCGGCAGGCGCTGGCCGGCGGCCACCGGGCCGGCAGCCTGGCGGCCATCGGGCCCCTCCATCTGGAGCATGAGCTGGCCGGCGGGGTCCACCAGGAAACGGAAGGCAAGGCTCATGCTGGCCCCCTCCGGGGCCTTCAGGAGCACCGACTGGACCAGCGGCGCATCTCCGCGTCCCCTCACCGAGAGGAATTCCGGGTGCTGGCTGAAGGCCGTGTGGCGCTCCTCGAAGCCGCCCCGGCGGACCAGGACGATCGCCGCCGGGTTCAGGCGCCCGCCCGGGGAGTCCTCGATCCCGCCGCCGCCGCTGACCATGGCGTGCTCCGCGAAGGCGGTCACCTGGACGGTGGTGCCGTCCCCGAGGTCGACCACCTCGTTCAGCCGCGCCGGCAGTTCGATCGTCACCAGGCCCGGCTGGTCCACGCGCTCCACCCGGATCTCGTAGCCGCCGCCGCTGGCCACCTTGGCGGCAGCTCGCTCGGCGTAGGCCTCGGCGTCGCTGAAGCGCAGCAGCTCCAGGGCGAAGATGCTGTGCTCGTGCAGGGAGGAGCGGCTGCGGTCGGCGATCAGCCAGCTCTGGTACTCCGGCGCGTGGCCGTGGTCGTCGTCGGCGCCGTGGTACGGGACCACGGAATAGCGCAGACCGGGGGGATCCGCGGCGACGCCGGCCTCGAGGGCCGGCTCCATGCCACCCTTGGCGACGTAATCGAGCGCGCGCAGCTCCGGCAGCCCGCCCCCCTCCCGGCGCAGCCGCGTGCCGGCCAGGCCAGGACCGGTGGGGACGTCGAGAGACTCGCGCTCGCCGCCGCCGGCCACGACCAGCTCCCGGTCCCAAAGCACCAGCTCGCTGGAGGCCTGGCCCTCGGTGACGTAGAGCTGCCCCTCGTAGCCGATCATCGAGGTGATCAGCCCGCCAGCAAGCATCAGGATGAAGCCGAGGTGGACCACCGCGAAGGAGTACTGGTGGCGCTTCAGGGGCAGGCGGTTGATGACCGCCACCGCCAGGTTGACGCCGATCAGGATCAGGATCCCCCAGAACCAGGGGGTCCGGTAGACCAGGGCCTTGGCGATCTCAGCGTCGTGCCGGCTCTCGATGACGGTGCCGAAGATCATCGCGATCGCGCAGGCGATGATCAGGATCATCGCCATCTGGATCGAGCCGAGGAAGCGGAGGAACCGCAGGATGGGGTCGGATGAGGTGGCGGCCATGGCTGCGCTCCAGGAATCGTGGCGGGGTCGGGCGGCGGGTTCGGGCCCGGAAGTCACCCCCTGATTAGCTCATCCTGGAGGTTTAGGAAGGTGCGGACCGAGGGCTCGGTGGGAATTCCGTTCCGGAGCCTAACGTATTGCCAGAAAAAGCGTTAGGCGTTGGTTTCTGGGAAGGTGAGGGCCGCCAGGCGGCGCGCCAGGAGCTCCTTCCGGGCCGGGCCCAGGTCGCGCTCGCTGCCGTCGGCGCCGAGCAGCAGGAGGGTGGCCTCGGACGCCCCCTGGGCCTCGGGACCGTTCAGGGCGATCCAGTCGAGATGCTTGTCCACCAGCTTGCGCCGGGCGTGGGCTCTTCCACGGGAGCTCTCGAGGGCGAAGCCCAGGACCCGCCGGTCGCCCTTGCGCCGGGCCAGGGTGCGCACGATGTCCGGATTCGGCACCAACTCCAGGCTCCGCCCCTCCCCCTCGGCGCGCTTCAGCTTGCCTCGGGCGCGTTTTGCCGGCCGGTAGTCGGCCACCGCCGCCACCGCCGCCAGGCCGTCCATGTCCGGCCAGCGCTCGCGGCAGGCGGCCAGCATGTCGCGGGCGGACCAGACCGGCACCCGCTCGACCCCCGCGGGCGGCTCGAGCTCGACCGGGCCGCTCACCAGCACCACCTGGTGGCCGAGCCGCTGCAAGGCCGCCGCAAGGGCGTATCCCATCCGGCCGCTCGAGCGGTTGCTCAGGTAGCGGACCGGGTCCAGGTCCTCGCGCGTCGGTCCAGCGGTGACCAGGATGCGCACGAGGCTCAGGCCTCCAGCGCGTTCAGGACCGCCTCGACCACCTCGATCGGCTCGACCATCCGGCCGGGGCCGGCCTCGCCGCAGGCGGTCAGCCCCTCCGCGGGGCCGATCTGCCGCCAGCCGTCGTTCTCGAGCTGGAGGGCGTTGCGCACGACGGCCGGATGGCGCCACATCTCAGGATTC
>JACNJP010000496.1 GCA_014382465.1 Planctomycetota bacterium | reverse complement strand
ATTACCACCGGATCCAGCAGCCGTATCGGGTTCACCGCCGGCTCCGGCTACGGTGGGCGGAGAACGCCAGCTCCTCGAGGGCGTGGACCGCGTCGCGCTGGCCCTCGACCTTGACGCGCCGCTCGGCCAGTCGGAGGCCGCGGAGCACCCGCCCGAGCTGGGCCTCATCGCAGTCGCGCACCCGGCGCTCCATGCGCTTGGCAGCGGGGCCGGCGGAGGCCACCCCGGCCTGCTTCAAGGCCTCCGGGAGCGGGACCCCGCGGTCCAACGCCAGCCGCACCCCTTCGGTCCGGCGGCGCTCTCCGGCGAGCACCGCCAGGAGCATCGAGAAGGCGTCCTGGGGGCCCAGGCGCTTGCCGCTCCAGGTGTGCAGACCGCGGGCGCGGATCTTCTCCAGCAGGCGCAGCGCGGCGGCGCCGTCGCCGTCGAGCACTGAGCCGGCGAATTCGAAGGCGCTGCCCTCGGCGCTGTGCGCGACCGTCTCGCGGACGGTCTCCTCGTCCACGGCGGTCAAGCCCAGCAGCTCGAAGTGGTCCAGCGCCTGCACCAGGTCGGAGGGCCGGGCGCCGGCGATCCCGACCAGCGAGCCGGCGGCGCCCGGGCGCAGGCTCAGGCCGCGCTCGCGAGCCTCCTGGAGGACGAATTGAGCCGCCTCGGAGGCGTCGAGGTCGTGGGGCCGCCAGGGCGGCGGATCGCCGTAGAGGCGCCGGAAGCTCTCGACCCGCAGCGCGCCGTCGGTCTTGCCGAGGCGGGCCTTGAAGGTCTTGATGGCCGGCGCCGCGGCCTTGCCGGAGAGCTGGAGCACGATCCACGACGGACCGCCCGGATCGAGGGCGGCCTGGGCCAGGGATTGGGCCAGCCGCGGCAGGCGGTTCAGCGCCCCGCCGGCGCGGGCCAGCAGCAGGGCGCGGGCGCCGCCGCCGAACAGCGATGCGGCTTGGAGGAAGCCGTCGAGGGTGTCGACCGGCAGCGCCTCGCCGCCGCCGTCGAGGTCCAGCAGGTCCAGGCCGGCGTCCTTCCGGCCGGCCTCGCGGGCCGTCTGCAGCACCTGCTCTGCGAACCAGGGCTCTTCCTCGCCTTTGGCCGGGGCCGCCAGGATCAGCAGCCGCGGGAGCTGGCCCTTGGCGGCCAGCCGGCAGAGCTCCCGGCACAGGCTGCCCGGGTCGGTCCTCGGCTTGTGGGCGGCGCTCACCGCCCCAGGGTAGTCCCGCCGAGGTGCAGATCGAGGAGCAGGCCGAGCAGGTAGGCCGGTCCCACCCAGGCGTTCACGCTGAAGAAGGCCTGCGGGATCCGCTCGACCCGGCCCCCGCGCAGCAGCCAGTTCTCGAGGATCAGGAGCAGCGCCACCAGCCCGAGGCCGCCTCGGTACCAGCCTCCGAGACCGGCCTCGGCCCCAGCGACCCAGAACAGGGCCAGGGCCAGCACGTGGAGTCCGGCCGCCAGCAGCCGGCTGCGCCGGGCGCCGATCCGGGCCGGCACGGAGTGCAGGCCTTCGCGGCGGTCGTGGGCCACGTCCTGGATGGCGTAGAGCAGGTCGAAACCGGAGACCCAGGCCACCACCCCCGCGCCGATCCACAGCGGCACCGGCCAGCCGGCGACGAAGTCCTTGGACACCGCTAGCCAGGCACCGCCGGGGGCGCAGGCCAGGGCCAAGCCGAGCCCGAAGTGGCACAGCAGCGTGAAGCGCTTGAGCAGGGAATACCCCAGCAGAAGGGCAAGGACTGGGATGGACAGCCAGCCGCAGACCGGCGCCAGGAGGAAGGAGGCGGCGACGAACAGGCCGGCGGATGCGGCCGTGAAGGCGGCGGTCCAGCCGGGCTTCAATTCGCCGGTGACCAGCTCCCGGCCGGCGGTGCGCGGGTTGGTGGCGTCGAAGTCCCGGTCGACCAGGCGGTTGAAGGCCATCGCCGCCGAGCGCGCGGCGACCGCCGCCGCCACGATCAGCGCCAGGTCCGCGGCCGGCGGCAGGCCGCCGGCGGCGATCCAGGCGCCGGCCAGCGCGAACGGCAGCGCGAACACGCTGTGCTCGAACTTGATCATCCGCAGGACCTGGGCCAGCCGGTTCATGCCGGCCCTGTTTGGCCGCCGTCCCACGCCGGCAGGCGGTCCTGGGCCACGCCGAGCTGGTCGAGGATCTTGGCGCAGACGTGGTCCACCAGGTCGAGGACGCTCTGCGGGCGGTGGTAGAAGCCCGGCGAGGCCGGCAGGATCGTCGCCCCGGCCCAGGCCAGCCGGGACAGCAGGTCCAGGTGGATCCGGGACAGCGGCGTCTCGCGCGGCACCACGATCAGCGGCTTGCCCTGCTTGAGGGCCACCTGTCCGGCCCGCGGGATCAGTTTGCCGGCCCGCCCGCCGGCCAGGGCGGCCACCGTATCGAGCGAGCACGGGGCGATCACCGCCGCCTCGCCGAGCGCGGTGCCCGAGGCCGGAGGCGCGCCGATGTCGGCGCTGGAGTAGAGCCGGATCCCTTCGGCCGCCTGCCCGTCCGCCAGCAGCACGCCCGGGTCGTCCTCGAGGCGGATCCGGCACTCCTCGTAGAGGACCCGGCGGGCGGCGTCGCTGTAGCAGAGGCCGACCTCGACGCCGGCCTCCACCAGCATCTGCAAGGTCCGGATCCCGTAGAGCGCTCCGCTGGCGCCGGAGACGCCGAGGAAGAGTTTGCGAGGGCTAGGACGGGGCATCAGAGCAGCAGGAAGGCATCGTAGGCGGCGTGGGTGTAGGCCACCACCGCCAGACCCCGCCAGCGCCAGATCAGGCCCAAGAGGACCCCGGCGAGGAACAGGAAGGTCAGCTCCGGGATCGCGACACCCTCGGGGTGGCCCCAGGCGTGGGCGAAGGCGAAGGCCGCCGATGACAGGAACAGCGACAGGCCGAGCGCCAGGACCGGAGCCGCGCCGTGCCATCCGAGGCCGCGGAAGAAGCTGAGCAGCAGCAGCCGGCAGCCGGCCAGCAGGCCGGCGCGGAACAGGACCTCCTCGTAGAGGCCGGCGCCGGCGGACAGAGCCAGCTTGGCGTGCCACTGCTCGGCCAGGACCGACCACGCCAGCGGCGCCGATTCGATCGGGGTGAGGGAGGTCAGGAGGCTGAGCAGCGGGCCCAGAAGGAAGCCCAAGACCAGCCCCTCGACCACCACCGCCGCGGCGCTGGTCCGCCACGGGATCCGCAAGGAACGGATCCTGCCGATGGCCCACAGCAGCAGCAGGAGCAGGCCGGTGGCGAGGATCCAGGGAGCCGCCGGACCGAGCCAGCGGAGCAGCCGCAGCACGAAGCCGAAGGCGCCGCTGCCGGCCTGCCGCCAGCCGCTGATATGGAGCAGCCCGAGCGGCAGCAGCAGCAGGAAGGTGGTGGCCGGATCCTGAGCCGGATCGCCAACCATGCGCCAGCGGCGAAGGGCGGTCACGCAGGCTCCGGAGCGCGGGTGGCGAGGACCAAGCGGGCCACGCCGCCGGTCAGCGGGTGGTGGCTGGCGTCGCACAAACCGGCCTGGCCGATCCAGTCGCAGAACTGGTCGGGGCTGGCGAAGCCCGCCACGCTGGCCGGCAGGTACTCGTAGGCGCCGGTCCGGCCCGCGCGGGTCAGCCGGGCGATCCGCGGCAGGACGTGGTGGAAGTAGCCCTCGAACATCCAGCGCCAGACCCGGTTGCGGATCGGGAAGAACTCGAGCACCGCCAACCGGCCGCCCGGGCGCAAGACCCGGGCGCACTCCATGAGGCCCTGGAGCGGGTCCTCGACGTTGCGGATGCCGAAGGCGATGGTGACGGCGTCGTAGGAGCCGGCGGCGAAGGGCAGCGCCTGGGCGTCGGCGCGAGCCAGGTGCAGCGGGCGCTCGGACCGGGCGGCTTTGTCGCGGGCGAGCGGCAGCATCGGGCCGGTGAAGTCGGCGCCGACCACCGCCGCGCCGGTGTCGGCGAGCGCCAGGGCCAGGTCTCCGGTGCCGCAACACAGGTCGAGGATCCGGTGCCGCGGGCCCAACCCGAGTTCCCGCACCAGCCGGCGGCGCCAGCGGCGGTCGATCCCGAACGACAGCACCCGGTTCAGCAGGTCGTACTGCGGGGCGATCTCGCCGAACATCGCCTGGATCTCGGCGCCAGGGGGGGCGGTCATGAGCCGGGATTATCACCGCGGCGGGCAGCCGGTCCAAACGCCGCCTCCGGCGTCGTGAAAAAGGAACGGGCCGGGGCCCGAAGGCCCCGGCCCGGGTCCGGCATCGGCCGGATCACTGGCGCCAGAAGTCGCAGAGCACCTGCAGGCCGGGGACGGTCAGCGACGGCACGTAGAGGGTGCCCGTCCCGAGGTTGATGATGTCCAGCTTCCCGTTGGAGTTGGCCACGAACAGGAACCGCGGAGCGCCGACGGTCTGGGTGGCCCGGATCAAGGACTTGGAGGAGTGCTGAATGATCTTCGGGCTGGTGTACTGCGAGGTGAGCGTCAGGATCCCGCCGAAGTTCGAGAGGTTGTCGAGGGCGAGGTCGACCACCGACGAGGACGACAGGATGTTGGTGAACTCGCGGTTGACCGTGAACTCCTTGGCCCGGAAGTTCGGGTCGGGGACGAAACCGTTCAGGGACAGGTTCCGGGTCCCGAGCGGGGCGTCCTTGAGGTGCAGGTTCGAGACCGTGCCGACGCCGTTCTTCCGGTGGCCGATGAAGGTGCCGTGGAAGAAGCTGTTGGTGTCAGGCTGGATCGTGGTCGGGCTGTCGAAGCCGGACTGGCCTTGCAGCGAAGGGATGCCGATGAAGGTGTCGAAGCCGATGCCCTGGATGCCGTCCGGGCCGGACTCGAAGATGGTCGCCGTGCCGTCCTGGGCCAGGACGATGGCGTAGTAGAGGCCGGTCAGGAAGCCGTAGGCGGCGTCCCGGTTGGTCACGGCGATGAGCCGGGGCTGCGACACCCCCGGGATGATCTTGCGCACCTCCAAGCTACCGCTCGAGATCAGGGCCATCGAGTTGGAGTCCTCGCAGACCACCAGGATGTCCTCGTCATCGGGCTGCCAGACGATCTCGGACGGGGCCAGGCCGATGCGGTTGTTCAGCGTATCGACCATCGAGGTGACCTTCAGCACCGTGTGGAAGTTCGGCGAATTTGGGTTGGTGTCGATGAAGGTGACCGTGTTGGTGCCCTTGTTGCTCACCGCCAGCAGGTTGAGGTCGGGAGCCATCGCCAGGTCGGCCGGGTCGGCCACCGGGATGGTCGCCAGGACGTTCATCCGGTTGCTGTTCAGGACCCCGATCTGGCTCGAGTCGGTTTCCAGGACGCACAGCA
>JACNJP010000400.1 GCA_014382465.1 Planctomycetota bacterium | reverse complement strand
CCCGCGCCCGATCAAGGAACGACTGATCCGCGTCTTCACGCGTCACAAGCTCGAAAGCAGCATCTTCGCCATCGTCGGCGTGGCGCTGGAGCGGTTCTTCGGGATCAGCGGCCTACTGTTTTAATGCCCTCTAAAGACGCCTACGCGACCGACAAACTGGCGGCGCACCTGACGGATGGGCTGGCGGACGGACTGCCGCAGCATCTTGGGCTACTGGGGGAGGCGCGGGCGCATTCCGATCACGCGGAAGGAGCGTTGCGAGCCGTTCTACTGGCGTCGCCCGTCAGGGAAGATCAGCGGGGGCGTCCCGAGGTTCTAGGAGCAGCTTTCTCCAGGGGCCGTCCGTATCCCAGCCCTTACCTAGTGGGATGCTCGCCGCATGAAAGTGACAGGGGCCGATTTTACCTAGCCACCACCCCTCCTCATCCGGCACATCCTTCTCAGGGCCGAGCTTTACCGCTCCCGCGAAGCGCCTCCGCAGTTCGTCCACGGCCTCCTCGCAGTATCCCTCGTCAAGGTAGGACCACTCCCACAACTCGTCGTCCGTCCACTCCGAGATCGGGCCTACGCCGGGGTTGTTCTTCTCAATGTCCCAAGTCATTCCTTTTCCTCCAGGAGCAGGCGACGCCAGGGGCCAGCAAGGTCACGAGCCCACTCTCCGTTCATCGCCAGCAGTTTCGCCGTGCGATTCGCGCCCATGAACGTGACCGTTAGTTCGCCGCCTGCGTGGAACCAAGCCGTTACATGAACGCTCTGCCGACCATTCCACCACCAGCCCATCTCATCCGGCACCTCCTTCTCGGGGCCGAGGGGGATGGCGTCGCCGGGCCTCAGCAATCCCTGGGCCATCAGCCGCTTCTCCTGGCTCCGGCTGTAGGCTCGGAAACCGGCCCGAGTCCGCCGCGCCAGCAATGCGTCGCAGAGGGCGTAAAGGTGCTGTAGTTCCTCGTCAGTCAGCTTGCCCATCGCGCCCCTCCATCGCTGAAATCCGCTGCTTGATCCGGCATGTCTCGCGGTAGTCGTCCCACAGGCCGCGCCGCTTAAGGTTCTCCTCCCAGGACAGGCGGTATTCGCGGACGTGCTTCTTGTTCCGCGCTCTCCACTCCTGGCTGTGCCGCCTCGCGCAGTTCCGGCAGTAGCGGGCGAGCGTGGGCTCCTTCGTCCTCGGGTTCAGGCGCCGCTTGTGGCCGAGGTTCTCCCCGCTCATGGGGAAGTCGCACGTCCCGCAGTTCTCCTTGCGCGGGCGACCGGTCACCGCCGCCTCCTATCCTGCGCCTTCGGGGGCTGCTTGGCCTTGACGCGCATCACCTCGCAGATCGGCGGCCCGTCGGGGAAGTGCGGGATCATGGCCTCAGCGAGGCCGAGTTCCAGGAACACCTTGTCGTTCAGGAAGTTCATGGGCGCGTCGGTGTAGACCTCGAACTTGACGAGGACTACTCGCGCCTGATGGATTCGTCTCATTTCACAGGTTCTCCGTTGATTCGGATGACGGGTCTGAGGGCGTTGTATTCGGTGTCGTTCTCGTTGGCGCGGCGCTGAGCATCCATGAGGGCCTGATCCTCGGCAGACAGGAGCTTGCCACCAGCGCGATTCTGGGGCGCTCTGCGGGGCGTTCGCCTTTTCCTGGTGTTTGGGGCGTTCTCGAAGGGATCGCGGCTCTCCGAGCGCGTGAGGACGCTCTGGGCGGTAACCCCGACATTTGCCAGGACTCGCGCCACTTCCGGGTCTTCGGCCATGATGGCGAAGTTGGCGAGCATGGCCGCGTTCGACTCCTCGGCGGTCTTGACCTCCTCCTCCATAGCCTTCTTCCCCGCCTTCCCGTTGATCTCCTTGAGAAGCGGGGGAATCGCTTTCTCGTATTCCCCCTGGAGGAGGGCTTCATGCCATTCCCTGGAGAGGCCGCGCCGGTCGGTGGGCTTCCAGCCCTTGCGAGCGTAGCCGTCCAGGTGCTTGTAGAGCCACGCGGCGGGGTTCACCAGTTCTAGCTCGGGGTAAGTGGCAATCCGGCACCACGCCAGGACGCTCTCGGGACTCCACCGGCTCAGGTAGGCCCGGAGAAGGGGGATCGTGATGGCCCGGATCTCGTCAGCGGTCTTCTGGCGAGGCCCCCCTAGCCACAGGGGAAAGCCGATTACCGTGTGGTAGGCCCAGTTCTTCATCTCCTCCTTGCTGACTTCGGGCATGATTTCTTCCTCCTGCCGAAGGTGTGAAAGCACATTTCCGTCTCTTTGAGTATCGGCAACGAGAGGCAAAACTTCAACTGGGGATGCGCTGCCGTTCTTAGAAGTGTTCTTTAAATTCTTCTTTGAAGACTTCTTAATGGCGGACAGTTCTGTCCGGGTCACCCGGTCAGTTCTGTCCGGGTGCCCGGTCAGTTCTGTCCGCCCTACCCGGTCAGTTCTGTCCGCCCCGGTCAGTTCTGTCCGGTATACGAGGCAGCCCTGATTCGTCTTGCTTTCTACAAACAGCGCCCCTTTTCCTACAAGGCCGGAGAAGCCGCGCCGGATCGTTCGGATGGACCGACCCGTGGCCTCGGCCAACTTCTCCTTGCTGACCCACCCGACGCTGGAGCCGTCCGTGCGCCACGAAAGCCATAGCATGTAGCATTCGGCCTCTAGGCTGGTGACGCCGAGGCCGTAGAGCGCGGCCAACTCTTGCCTGTGAAGCTTCCCGAAACCCTTGTCGGGCTTGACTGGGCGGTCGGCGGAGTTTACTCTTCCTTCGTCTCTCGATGACATAGCGGCACAATAAGGGACGGAGTTGCGCCGGTCAAGAGACTTCTCCTCTGGAGATCCGTCCGCCTCCGCGCCCCGTTGAGCCCCTGCTTGACGGGGCATTTTTTGTGTCAGCACCCTGACCCTAATCCGCGCCCTTGACCCCGCCGCGCCCAAGGCTAGAATCCCCCCGCAGCCGTATTCGCGTCCGGTTGCCGTTCTAGCCCAGGCGAGCCCGGTCCCCCGTGAGTGCCGCACCTGGAGGCGTAACCACTCGCCGCCTCCCACCACCGACCTGACGCTGGGAACCACGGGATCAGGACCACTTTGGGGATGAGTGCGAAAGGAAGCTGCCCCCGGCCCGCAACGGCTGGGGGTAGTTTTATGGTTGACCGCAAGGGATTGTGCCGATAGGACTTAGGGTCATGGACATTCTCGGTGTCGATCTCGGGGTCAGGAACCTCGGCCTCGCCCTGATGCGGGTGGAGCCGGGGAAGGCCCCGCGTCTGCTCCGGACAGCTACCATTGGCTTGCCTTTGAAGACGCATCCGGACATCTTCACGGCCTACTTTGTCCCGCGCCTGAAGCCCTACCTCCAGCGGTGCGACCGGGTGGGGAGCGAGGCTCTGACCTTCTTCACGAAGAAGCAGGAGCGGGTGCGGTCGGCGCGCGGGGCGACCCCCACGGAGACCTTCACCAAGATCGGGGTGGTCTTCGGGATCCTGACGACGCTCGCCAAGGGCTACGATCTCCCATTCCGGAGCATCCAGCCCCCGGCGCTCAAGCAGATCGTGACTGGTGTGCGGAAGGGCGGAAAGGAGCCTATGATCGACGCTGTGAAAGCCCTGTTCCCTGACTTCGAGGACACGAATCACGCCGCCGACGCCGTGCTTGCCGGGCTGGCCTGCTGGCATCCTGAGGCGCTGGTGTGCGGCGGGCGGGCGGTGGCGCAATGATGCCGGAGAATGGTAGAATGGCGCATGACCTTCCCATCGGCTTGAGGGGCCGAGGCCGAAGCCGTGGTGGCGTCTGCTGCCACTTGGCCGAGGGCGGTGCAGAAAGGGGCGAAAGTCCTGGGGCCGATCTGATGCGTAACACGGAAAGAGCATCGGCCCACTCTTTCTATTGGGGGCTTGTCGCGCAATGACCAAGAAGTCCGACCTCGCCGAGCGCCGCGAGCGCGTGGGCTACGACCTCATCCGGGAGGACGGCAGCCTCGATGTCCAGAAGCTCGCCGACGATGGCCCCGAGGCGTTCGTCCAGGCCATCATCAAGGACTTCCAGATCCAGAAGCTCCACCCGGACAGCCCCTACATGCACGCCCTGTTCGCGACCTACGGGCTGAACCTGTGGATGCTGGCGATCGGGAGCCTGGGTCAGGCGAAGACGATCACCGACCTGGCGAAGAAGGGGAACTGCACCAATGCGGAGGCGTTCGCGAAGTTTGTGAACGGCAGCACCGCGCCGCAGAACTACATCCAGTATCAGCGGTCCACGCTCGACCTTCTGCGCCGGGTGGCGTTCGACATGACGGTGGCGGAGCGCATGAATAGCAAGCACCCCGAGGCCGAGGACCGTTTATCGACGCACCTTCACAACTTCTCAGGTGTGCCGAAGCTCCCCGACCCCGAGGCTCAGGCTTAGAAAAGGACATCCTGCGCGGGCGCTTCTTGGATCTTCCTTTTCTGGCACGGTCGGCGCTCAAGGCTGGTCGTTACAAGGATGAGTTTCTTGTTCTCCCCGGTAGGCTTCACATATCGCCGATTGATCTCCACAGGGCTGTCCCACTTCATGCTCACGGACTCTCTGCCGGAAGGTAGCCCAGCGGTTTCTCCGATCACCTTCCAATTGTCGGCGAGGAAAAGCGATCCTGTCCTTCCGCCGCCAATGGTGGTGACGATGGCGCGGAGGTCGTCTCCATAAATGGACCGCCAATCGGAACGCGCCCTAGACCTGATCGCTTTTAGGGCGCGAGTGCCGAAGTTCTTTTCCCGGCTTAGAAGGCACATGCGTTTGTTGTCCGCAACCTCGTTGAATATCTTGTCGAACTCCCCCTGCGACATCCCAAAAAACCCGAGGATGGCCTTTGGCGTTGGCTTAAACCCACTCCCGAGCCAGAATGTTCCAGCGAGGTTCCCTTCGTCGTCTTCGATAGCGTATTTCAGGCACCTCCCTACGGTCTTCGATGAAGCGAGATACCCGTGATGGTCTTCGACGATGTGATCGAGTCGCCTACACCCGTCTGATCCCATCACGGGCCAGCACCTCATCTTAGAAGGTCCCGGTCAGGGCGGGGATCTTCTTGACGGTGACGCCGACGGGGGCGCTGTATTGGGCGATGCGGACGGTGGCCTCCTCGTTCTCCTTGAGGTAGGCCTTGGCCGCGTTCTCAGCCGCGACCTTGTTCAGGAGTTTGTCGGCGACCACGGTGTAGCCGCTGAACCACTCTCCGTCGTTCCTCACGGTGGTCAGGTCGGCGGCCATCACGCACCACGGGAGGCCGGGCTTACGCGCCTTCGGGGTCTTGTTCGGTTCGGTCATCTGGTTCTTCTATCTGTTG
>JACNJP010000494.1 GCA_014382465.1 Planctomycetota bacterium | reverse complement strand
TGGCGGGGCCCTCCCGGGGCGGGGGGGGCGGGGGGGGGGGCCGAGCTGGGGCGGGTCTCGGGGCGCGCGGGGGGGGGGGGGGACGCCAGGCGCCAGCGCGAGGCCATCCGCCGCTACCTCGACCTGAAGACGCGCCTCGCGAGCCGCGACCGGCCCTTCGGCTTGGTGAACAACCGCTTCTTCCACGGCGACGGCCTGCTGCTGCTGTGGATCGCCGGCGGTGAGCAGGTGATGCACTGGGTCCGCGGCGGCGAGATCCGCACCCTGGACCGGCGGTCCCGGCAGCCTGGGGCGATCCTCACCGACGCCATGGTGCTCGAACGCGGCGGCTTCCAGGGCGAGGTGGCCGACCTCGAGGAGGCCATCTTCCACTTCGACCCGCTGCGCACCGACCTGCGGCCGGTGTCCCGCCTGCGCGACATCGTGGCGCTGCTGCAGCGGATCAACGAGACCACCAACCGCAGCGAGGCCAATTTCCTGCTGCGCTACCTGACGGCGCGGCTGGCGAGCTCCTCGGCCCAGGACTTCCTGCGGGCCAAGAACCTGCAGCCGGAGGTGCGCAACCTCGAGCGGCAGATCGAACGCTTTCTCGACGGCCCGATGAGCCAGCGGCTGTCCTTCCTGTCGCGGGTGATGGTGCGCAACCTCTCCGGGCTGCTCGGGCAGCCGAAGCTGATCGACCGGATCTGGAACGCCACCATCGACCTCGCCGAGGTCCAGGTGCGCGGCAGCGCGATCGTCAACGAGCTGCGCCGCAGCAGCCACCACGCCCTCGGCGCGCGCACGCTCCTGCTGGTCAAGGCCTACCGCGCCTACCTCGCCAGCGGCGACGCCGCGCCGCTGGCGGCGCTCGAGCTGTCCCTCCCCTCGGCCGCCGACGAGCGCGCCCGCGGCCTGCCGCAGGTGCGGGGCCTGATGGAGGTGCTGGTGGACGACCTCGAGCGCCTGCTCGGCCAGGCCGAGGTGGTCGAGCGCCTGCGGAGCTGGCAGGAGTCCTTCGCCGACGCGCTGCTGCGCTGCCGCTTCGGCCACCTGCTCGAGGACGAGGTGGCGGCGATGGCGGCCGACGGGGTGCGGGACCGCAACCGCTGGTCGTACTCCCACCACCTGCGGATCATCCGCGAGAAGGCGGCCGAGTTCAGCGCCGGGGACGGTCCCGGCGCCGCCTTCGCCGCCGCCCTGGACGAGCTGGAGGCCCTCAATCCCGAGGAAGGCGGCTTCGACGCGGACGGCGTCGAGCGGGGCCTGCGGAGCGCCGCCGAGGCCTTCGCCGCCGGGGTGCGCGCCGCCCACCAGGACGGCCTTTACCGCGACCTCGAGCGGATCGTCGCCCTCTACGAGGAGGGCGAGTGGTTCCAGGCCTTCCGCGGCCTCAGCGAGCTCCGCGAGGGGCTGATGGCGCGGCGCGACGGCGCCGGCTTCCGGCTGCAGTCCTTCCTCCTGGCGCAGCTCGACTGCCTGCTCGAGGAGATGGGCTACCTGAGCCTGCGGCACCTCGCGGCGCGCTACGCCGAGGCCGGGGTCGACCTGCCGCAGTGCCTGGAGGTGATCCGCCTGTGCTCGCGCAACCTGGCCTTCGACGGGCTGCACAGCCGCGACCTGTCCGACCTCGGCGAGCTTCTGGTGACCCCGGGCCGCTCGCTGCAGGAGCTGCAGAACGTCCTGGGCGGCGTCAGCCGCAGCTACCACATGGTGATGCGCCGGGTCATCGCGCCCTTCGAGACGCTGCGCGAGCGGCTGGCGCTCGGCGAGGACGAGCTGCGCGGGGTGCTGGCCAACCTGCAGCGCTACATGCACGACCTCAACACCATGGTCGGCTTCGCCGACCTGGCCTCGGCCTGCCTGCTGGCCGAGGCGCTGGTGGACGCTCTGCCCGCTTCACCCGCCGCGCCGGCCCCGGCGCCCGTGCTGCACCTCTCCCACCGCCAGGAGATCGCCGCCAGCGTCGACCGCGAGGAGCGCGGCCGCTGCCTGCGCGACCTCTACGGCGGCAAGGGCAGCGGCCTGCTCTACATCTCCTACCTCAACGTGCCGACCCGCGACGGCTTCGTGCTGCCGACCACCACCGGGCGCCGCCTGCGGGCTGGCGTCAACGGCGGCGACCTGGCGCGGCAGCTCGAGGAGCACCTCGAGGTCCTCGAGCAGGACCTGCTGCGGCGCGACGGCGCCGCCCGCCGCCTGGGGGACCCGGAGTCGCCGCTGCTGCTGGCGGTGCGCGGCGGGTCGGTGTTCTCGATGCCGGGGATCCTCGACACCGTGCTGTTCCTGGGCATGAACGAGACCATCACCGAGCGGCTGGCCGAGCAGGGGCCGTGGCGCGCGTGGGACTCCTACCGGCGCTTCCTGGCCTCGCTGGCGCACGCCCGCTGGCGCCTCGACCTCGAGTCCCTGAACCTGGTGGACGCCGCCAAGCGCCGTCACGGCGTGAGCTTCAAGTCCGAGCTGCCGTGGGAGGCGCTGCGGGACGTCGCCGGCAAGATGCAGGCGGCGATCGAGGGCGCCGGGCACGGCCAGGATCTGGCGAGGCTGCTGGCCGACCCGCGCCAGCAGCTCCTGGCGGCGGTGGAGGCGGTGCTGGCCTCGTGGGACGCGCCCACCGCCAGGCGCTACCGCGAGATCAAGCGGCTGTGCGACACCTGGCACACCGCCGTGGTGGTCCAGGAGATGGCCTTCGGCAACCACCCGAACGACTTCACCGGCCCCGGGATGGACGAGGCCACCGCCTCCCTGACCGGCGTGGTGTCGCGCACGCGGCTCAACCAGCGCGGCCTGCGCGAGTTCGTCGGCGACATCAAGTTCTCGGCGGCCGGCGAGGACCTGGTCGGCGGCGTCACGCGCTCCTTCCTGCCGATCGCCGAGATGGAGCCGGCCCTGCCGCGGCTCGAGGCCCGCCTGCGCCACACCGTCGCCAAGCTGCGGCGCTACATGGGCGCCGACCAGGAGGTCGAATTCACGGTCGAGCGCGGCGTGCTGAGCGTGCTGCAGACGCGCACCGCCTCCGAGGGGATGGCGATGGAGGTCCGCGAGCTGCTCGAGCCGGGCGAGCCGCTGACCCGCGGCATCGGCGTCTGCGGCGGCGGCTTTCGCGGGCTGGTGGCCTTCGGCGAGGCCGACCTGGAGGAGCTGGCGCCGCTGGCGGCGGCCGACCACGGCGTCGACGGCGTGCTGCTGCTGCTGGAGAACCCGACGCCCGAGGACATCCCGATGATCCTGTCGGCGCAGGGCCTGCTGACGGTCAAGGGCGGCTCCACCGCGCACGCCGCGGTGGCCGTCAACAGCCTGGAGGAGCGGTCCTACGCTGCGGTGATGAGCGCCGGCGGCCTGGAGATCGGCGACGACGGCGCGGCCCGGATCATCTCCGGCCCCGGCCAGGAGCCGCTCGAGCTGCGCAAGGGTGCGGTGATGACGATCCACGGCACCACCGGCGAGGTCTTCGCCGGCACGCGGGAGCTGGCGGCCAAGGAGTAGGGCGCAGGATCAACCGGCGGAGCGGTCGGCGCTCGTCCGCGCCCCCGCCCAGCGCCGCAGCACCTCGGTCAGGTCCTCGAGGTCGAAGGGCTTGCCGAGGTGGTCGTCCATGCCGGCATCGATCGCCTTCTCGCGGTCGCCGGCCAGCACGTTGGCGGTCATCGCCACGATCGGCGTGCGGCGGCCGCCGCCCTCGAGGGCGCGGATGCGGCGGGAGGCCTGGTAGCCGTCCATCACCGGCATCTGGCAGTCCATCAGCACCAGGTCCCAGGACCGGCGGCCGAACAGCTCGACCGCCTCGCGGCCGTCGGAGGCCACCACGCAGCGCTGCCCGAGGACCTCGAGCATCTTGCGCGCCAGGGTCTGGTTGATCTGGTTGTCGTCGACCACCAGCACCTGCCGGCCGGTCGGCAGCGGCGTGGACCGGCGGCGGATGCCGCGGCCCTTCCGCGGCAGCTCTCCCGTCGCGCCGGCCTCGACGCGGACGCTGAAGCGGAAGGTGCTGCCGGCGCCGGCCTCGCTCTCGGCCTCGATCGTCCCGCCCATGGCCTCGACCACCTGCTTGGAGATCGTCAGCCCGAGGCCGGTGCCGCCGAAGCGCCGGGTGGTGGAGGAGTCGGCCTGGACGAAGGGTCGGAACAGCCGCGAGAGCTGCGCCGGCGTCATGCCGATGCCGGTGTCGGTGACCTCGAAGCGCAGCACGAAATCGCCGTCCCCGGCCGGCTCGGCCGCGGCGCGCAGGCGGACGCTGCCCCGCTCGGTGAACTTGAGGGCGTTGCCCAGGAGGTTGAGCAGCACCTGGCGCAGGCGCGCGGGGTCGCCGGTGACCGCCGGCGGCAGCTCGCCCGGGATTTCGGTGAGCAGCTCCACCTGGCGGCCGGCGGCGGTCGCGCCGGCGATGCGCGCGGCCTCCTCGACCAGCTCCGCCGGGTCGAAGCCGCGCTGCTCGAGCTCGAGCTTGCCGGCCTCGATCTTCGAGAAGTCGAGGATGTCGTTGATGATGCCGAGCACCGCCCGGCCGCTCGCCAGCGAGGTCGCCAGGTGCTCGCGCTGCTCCTGGTCGAGGCCGGTGCGCTCGAGCAGGCTGAGCGAGCCGACCACGCCGTTCATCGGCGTGCGGATCTCGTGGCTCATGTTGGCCAGGAAGTCCGCCTTGGACTGCGCCGCGGTGCGCGCCTGCTCCAGCGCCTGCTCGAGCGAGGCGTTGAGGCGGAAGGAGGAGATCAGCGAGCGCTCGTGGGCGGTGGCCGCGAACCAGCCGATGAGGGCGCCGCCGATGCACGAGACCGCCAGCGCCAGGCCGAAGGAGGGGCCGGGGAAGACCCAGCCGTGGGCGCTCAGGTAGAAGAAGGCGAAGACCGTCGAGGTCAGGCTGGGCCGGAGCACGGCCGCCAGGCCTCCATCGGCGTAGGACACCCAGAAGGCCGACAGGATGAAGCCGGCGAAGACCATCGCCGGGGTGCCGACGGCGGCGTCGAGCTGGCCGGCGGCGTCGCCGATGGCGATGGCGAGGAGCACGAAGACCGCCAGCACGAGCCCTCGCGGGTCGCGCGCCGGGTCGCGGGCGACGCGGGCGGTGGGCGCCGCGATCAGGAGCAGGGTGGCCCCAAGGACCGCCGCCAGGCGACCCAGGTCCAGCGGCCGCCCGCCGAAATGCAGCACGCAGGCTGTGACGAAGAGGGCCAGGAACGCACCGACGTCGGCCGGGTAGCCCTGGACGAAGTTCTGGCGCCACCGCTCCCGCAGGAACGCGGCGTAGTCGGCCGGCCGCTCCGGCGCCGGAACGAAGCGGCCGAAAAGGCTGAGGTGGGGGCGAGCCATGACCAGAGCGTCCCTCCTTCATCGCGGTGGGTGTCAAGGTAGTTGTCGCCTCGTTGAGTGCCATCAGGCAGCCTCCTGC
>JACNJP010000491.1 GCA_014382465.1 Planctomycetota bacterium | reverse complement strand
GGAGTACCGCGCCGCCGGGCAGGGAGCCGGCCACCGCCAGCAGCACCCCGACCGGCGCCAGCGCCGGGTGGAAGGCGCTGGCCACCACCGGCGCCGAGGCGGCGCCGCCGATGTTGGCCTGGGAGCCGACCGCCAGGAAGAAGACCGGCGCCCGGAGCAGGCGGCGGGCCAGCAGCATGACGCCGATGTGGAACAGCATCCAGAGGGCGGCGATCGCCAGCAGGCCGAAGTTGTCGGGGTCGAAGATGCGGGCGAACTGCGCCTTGGCGCCGATGGTGCCGACCAGGAGGTAGAGGAACACTGAACCGAGGGCGCTGGCGCCCGCGCCCTCGAGGCGGCGCACGCGGGTGAAGGACAGCAGCAGGGCGACCGTGGTCGCCAGGACCACGGTCCAGATGAAGGGGTTCATGATCTCCCCGGTGGGGAGGAACGGGGCGATCGCGCGGGCCGCCGCGGTGGTGCCGAAGGCGATCGCCGCCATCAGCAGGAGGTCCGGCAGGCTGGTGGGCCGGGCGTTCTCCCGCTGGAAGGCCTCGACCTTGCTGCGGACGGCGTCCAGGCTCCGCCGGTCGGCGCCGATCTTGGCGTCCATGCGCTTCTCGCGGCCGGCGAAGAGCAGCAGCACCGCGGTCCAGACGTTGGCGACCGCCACGTCCACCACCACCATCAGGCTCATGGTGTCGGCCGAGGCATCGACGGTCTCGCCGATGGCGACGAAATTGGCGCCGCCGCCGATCCAGGAGCCGCTGAGGGCCGCCAGGCCCTTCCAGGCCTCGTCGCCCAGCTCCGGCGGCACCAGGCTCTTCAGCAGGCCGAAGGCGAACGGGCCGCCGAGCACGATGCTGAGGGTGGCGATCAGGAACATGCTGACGGCGGTCCTGCCGAGCCCCAGGATCGCCTTGACGTCGACCGACAGCACCAGCAGCACCAGGCTGGTCGGCAGCAGCCACTGCTTGATGAACACGTAGAGCTCGAAGTCCTCGTCGACCGGGATCAGGCCGGTGTTCGACAGCGCCGTGGGGACGAAGTAGGCGAACACCAGCAGCGGGACGACCCGGAACAGGCCCTTGGTACGCTCGAAGCGGTCCAGGCCGAAGAGCAGGGCCATGACGCCGAGCAGCACCGCCAGGACGTCCATGGTCCCGGTGATCACCGGGGACGCCTCGGCCGCCTGCGACAGGACCACTAGTTGACGTTCGGGCCGCTCTGCGAGGGGGCCGACTGCGGGTCGGGCAGCTCGAAGTGGTCGATGGTGTGGCAGGGGTACTCGACCGGCTGGCCGTCGATCTTGAGCCGGAAGGTGTAGCGGCCGAACTCCTCGAAGGGCAGCCCGGAGAGCCTGACCACGGCGCGCTGCTTGGCGTGGCGTTCCTTGAGCGCCAGCGGCGGCAGGTCCATGTCGAGGACCTTGCCTTCGGGCGTCACGACCTGGAGGCTGATCTGGTACTCGCCCTCGCCGTCGGTGATGCCGAGGGCGGCGGCCATCATCGGCAGCCGGCCGGGCAGCTCGCGCGAGTGCAGGGCGTCGAACATGCCGACCAGGCACAGCTTGCCGGCCTCGTCGCGGAAGGCGTGGTCACAGACGTGGAGCCACTCGACAGTGGGGATGGGCTTTCCCATCCCCCCATCCTAGCGGCGCCTAGCCGCCGCCCATCATGCCTTCCGCCGGGACCGACTCCATGTCGGTGTAGCGGTGTAGGCTGCTCTGGGAGGCCGGCAGGTGGCCGAAGAGCTGGAAGGTGATGTAGATCGAGATGCCGCCGAACAGCAGGATCCACATGCCCTTCTCGCCGCGCCAGCCGGCGACGAAGCGCAGGTGCAGGTAGACGATGTAGAAGATCCACGAGATCAGCGCCGAGACCTCCTTCGAGTCCCAGCCCCAGTAGAGCGCCCACGCCTCCTGGGCCCACAGCCCGCCCTGGATCAGGCCGGCGGTGAGGAACGGGAAGCCGACCATGAAGATCAGGAAGGTGAAGCGGTCGGCGCCCTCCTCCCAGGTGTCGAACCAGGCCATCTTCCCCGGCAGCTTCATGCTGGCCAGCGAGAACACGCCGGTCAGCAGCAGGACCCCGGGGCCGAGCGCCTGGGCCAGGAGGCCGAACGGCAACATGACCACCACCGAGGACAGGGTCAGCAGCAGGGTGCCCCGGCGGAGCGGGAATTCGCGCGGCTGGAGCACGCCGCGCCAGAACTTGAAGCAGAAGTGCAGCCAGGCCGCCACCGTCGCGATGAACAGGGTGAAGTACCCGAACATGTAGGCGGAGATGTGGGTGGCGAACCAGTACGACTGGAGCGCCGGCGGCAGCGCCTTGCCGCTCGGGTCGAGTCCGAGCACGTAGTGGAGGATGAAGGCCGAGGCCCCCATCAGCAGGGCCACGAACAGGTCGCCGAAGCCGCGAGCGACGCCCCTCTGCCGCTGGAGACCGATCACGAAGTAGAGGATCAGCACCGACAGGAAGCAGGAGGTGGTTCCGAGCGGGATCACCTCGTACATGGTCTGGGCCGGCCAGTGCTGGACCTCGACGTAGCGGGCCGCCTGGGCCGCGAGGTTGGCGACGAAGGCCAGGCCGCAGGTGGCCAGCAGCAGCCAGGAGGAGGTCCGAAGCAGCGGCGAGGAGCCGCCCTCGGCGCCGTCCAGGCCGAGGTCGCCGCCGCCGGCGAGGGCCGCGCGGCGGCCGGCACCGGCGGCGATCAGCGGCCGGAGGAACCAGCCGAAGGCGGTCACGATCCCGAGCAGTCCGCCGCAGGCGGAGATGTACATGGTGACGTACAGGAGGGAGCGGTAGCTGAAGGTCTCCATCTAGATCCCGCGGTGGCGTTTGGTGACGAAGGGGTTGATCAGGAAGACGGTGATGGTCCCGAAGGCGACCATGTAGAAGCCCAGCAGCACGATCTCGATGCCGGGGTCGTAGACGATGCCGATGCCGGAGTAGGTCGGGTCACCCTTGTCCCAGTTGGTCTGGAAGAAGCGGTAGCCCTCGAAGACCTCGTAGTCGTTGACGCGGATGTGGCCGCTGTCTTCGGCCAGGCCGTGGTGATGGACCGAGCCGTCCTCGCCGGTCTTGCCGCGGAAGAAGGACAGCTTCGACTGCCACTCGAGCGGCATGTCGTTGGTGTCCTCGGTGAACATCAGCTTCAGCAGCCGGGGCTGGCCGCCGGGGCCGGCGTACTCGACCCAGTGGCCGTCGACGTCGGTGCTCATGACGAACTCCCGCTGGCCCTCGGGGGTCGTCACGCGGACCCGGACCGCGCCAGGCGCCGGGTGGAAGAAGTCGGCGCCCTCGACCGGCGCGATCTCGGTCTCGCGGGTGCCGGAGACCTCGGCGGCGTCGATCACCAGCTGGTAGCCGCCCTCGAGCGGCAGCGGCTGGCCCAGGCCGATCTCCTGGAGCGAGCCCGGGTCTCCGGCGACCCCTGCGAGGAGCCGGGTCTGCTCGCCGTTGCTGAGCAGGAACAGCCGGTAGCGGGCGGTGGCCGGCGAGGCCCAGACGTCCCACTCGAAGGCCAGGTTGAGCTCGGTGAAGCGGGAGCCGAGGTCGAGGAAGCCGCTCTGGAACACCCAGCGCTCCTCCTGCTCCCCTGCGTCGTCGGTGATCCGTACCAGCGCGGCGGGGTTGAGCGCCGCCTGGTTTTCGACCGGGACCTCGCTCGGCACGAGCTTCCAGCTGCCGTCCTCGCTGGGCTGCAGGCGCGGCATCGGCAGCGCCTCGAGCACTTCCAGCTGATAGCGGCGGCCGGCGGCCTCGAGGCTGAGCGCCGAACCCGGGTTGATCCCCTCCCGGGCCAGGATGTTCTGGTGCCCGGCGTCGTGCTGGACCAGGTGGCCGCGCAGGAGTTCGACCGCCTGGGCGAGCGAGGCCCGCGCCTGGTCCTCGCTGGCGACGGCCTGCATCCGCAGCCGGGAGCCGCTGCCGGCGTGGGCCAGGGGCGCGGACTCGGGGCCGGTGAGGATCTGTTCCAGCTCGGTCCGGCCGCCGGGGGCCAGCAAGGACACCGCCATCAGCGGCTGGCCGAAGGGGCTGCCGGGCTCGCTCGGGACCAGCCGGGGCTGCAGATCGGCCTGCGGCAGGTACTCGAGCACCTCGACCCGCAGGTGAGGCACCTTGGATGGATCCCGTGACTCGCCGAGGAAGGCGGCGTCGCCCGGACCGTAGTCGAAGTAGAGCTTCTGGCCCTGGTAGACCCGGAACTTCGGCGGCTCCAGGTGCTGGTACTCGAAGTCGAGGCCGCCCTCGGGGGTGCGGATGGCGTAGACCACGCTGAGGATGTCGTGGTAGTCGGCCCGGAAGGCGTCGAGCCGGACCTGGAAGGGCAGCCCGGTGTCCCGGTCGAACAGGGTCTTGGGCTGGAAGGGGTTGATCTCCCGCGCGTAGGTGACGAAGCGGTCGCTGGCCCGGCCGATGTTCAGGTTGAGGATCCCGCGCTGCTCGGTCACCCGGCCCCAGAAGCCGCCGAGCACCAGCAGCACGACGCCGGTGTGGGTGATCAGGAAGCCCCACTTGCGCGGCCGGAGCAGCCGCCGCCAGCCGCCGCGGAAGGTGTTGGAGATCACCCCTCCGAGCAGGATGAACCAGAACGAGGCGAACCAGTCGGACTTGTAGACCCGGAGGAGATCGAGGGTGTCGGCGTAGTGGAAGAGGGTCCACCAGGCGTCCTTCCAGTCGTCCTCGAGCCGCCTGATCTCGGCGTTCTCGGCCTGGGTGCGCAGCCCGGTCTCGCTCTTGGCCTCGAGGGCGACGGCGTACTCCTCGCCGAAGCGCTCCTCGACCTGGATCTGCTTCATTTCGGCGGCCAGGTGGGCGAGCTTGGCCTCGTCCCCGGCCGCTCGGGCCTTCACCAGGCACTCGGAGGCGGTCCCCGGGAGGGCGTGGTAGAGCCAGCCGGAGGTGCCGTGGAGTAATTTGTAGGTGAAGTGCGAGTGGGCCTGGCGGAACTGGTCGAAGTTCGCCAGGCGCGCCGGTGAGACCTCGACCAGGTCGCCGGCGGCGGACTCCGGCGCGATCGGGCCGTTCGGGTCCTCCTGGATGAAGAGCACGCCCGCGATCGAGGCCAGCCCGATGAAGATCAGGTTGGTGATGCCGACCTTGACCGACCGGAAGAAGCCGAAGACCAGCGGCCAGGCGTAGATCGCCGCGGCGATCAGCGGCAGGATGCAGAGGAAGAAGCCGGCCCCGTAGGCGAAGGCGGCCGGGCCGTCCGCGACCCGCGTGGCCGCGAGCAGCCAGACGAACAGCTCGGCCCACAGGGCGATCACGGCGATCGTCGCGGCGGCGGACTTGAATCCCCACTGGAATGGTGTCTTCTTGGCGTCCGTCATCGTCTCTTACTTACAACAAATACCAAAATAACAGGTCAACTCCAGCAGAACCT
>JACNJP010000489.1 GCA_014382465.1 Planctomycetota bacterium | reverse complement strand
CCCGCGGGGGCCGGGCGGGCGGGGGCGCCGGCGGGTGGCGGGAGCGGGGGGGGGGGGGGTACCGGGGCCGGGCCGGCTTGTGGGGGGGGATGCGGCAGGTCCCCGGGGGGGGCTGGGGGCCCCCGGGCGGCCGGGCTCCGCCGCTCCAACGCGGGGCCCGGGGGCGGGAACCCGCCCTGGCGGGGGAACAGCCGGCCAAGCGCTGAGCTCGGCGGCGAACCCGCTCCGGGACCGCCGCTCCAGCTGTGGATGAAGCGAGCGACGTCGTCGAGATCGCGGCGGTCCCCGGCCTCGGCGCGGATCCGGATGTCAGCAGGAGGCCGAGGGTCTGGCCCTGGTCGGCAGGGCCGTCAGCGGCTCCGGCGGGCCTTGTCGACCTCGTCGCGGACCAGGGACATGTCGGCGACGTACTGGCGCACTGCCCGCGCGGCGTCGTCGTCGAGGCCGGAGAAGCGGACCCGCACCTTGAATTGGGCGCCGTCGGCCTGGGCGCCGAGGATGGTCGCATCGGTGACGTAGTAGGTGGAGCGGCTGAAGAGCGGGAGGCGGAATTTGAGCTCCAGCTCGCTGCCCGCGGCGAACAGCTTGGCGGCGCCGGCCGGGTCGAGCCTGCGCTTGCCCGGGTCCCAGCAGAAGGTCAGGCCCTCGACCTCGATGACCGAGATCTCGCCGGCCGCCACCCCGCGCCGGCCGAGGAGGTCGGCCTGCTCCTGGGCGTAGAAGCGGAACAGCAGGGCGGCGTCGCCTTCCGCCGCGACCGCCTCGGACTGCTCGGCGGGCACCAGCTCGAGCAGGGCCTCGATGGCGTCCTCCTCCTCGTCGAAGAAGGGGACCACCGACTCCAGGCCGAGCTTCTCGAACACCTCGCGGACGAAGGCCGAGGAGCGGGCCACGGCGAGGCCGCCGCCGGCTGCCTTGAGCTCCTTGCGGGCCCTCAAGACCGCCCCGATGGCGGTCGAGTTGATGAACTTCACCTTGCGCTGGTTCAGCACCACGAGGCTCACGCCCTGGTCCTGGACCTGCTTGACCGCGGCCAGGAAACCGCCGACGGCGTAGGATTCGAAGTCGCCGGAGAGCCGGATGACCGCGTAGCGGTCGGCGAGCTGGATGTCGATGTTCATGTTGCTGGGGCGCCGCTGCTTCCTGCGCAGCGCGGGGCTAAGCTTCGCGACAGTCTAGCCGACTCCACCCTGGCAACCCCGTGTTCCGATCCTCCTCGAAGAAGGACGAGGCGGCCTCCGCCGCTCGCGCCGCCGAACGCCACCAGATCCTCCTGGACGCCTTGGCCGACCTCGCCTCGACCCTGGACCTGGACGAGGTGCTGGACCGGATCCTGGCCCGGAGCCTGGACCTCAGCGGGGCCGAACGCGCCCTGGTGCTCCTCGGGGACCCCGACCGCGGTCTGCGGGCGCGGCGGGCGCGCGCGGCGGACGGCTCCGGGCTTGCGACCGAGGAGATCATCTTCTCCAGCACCGTGGTCCGCAGCGCCTTCGAGCAGGGCGTGCCCGTGCTCCACGAGATCGACAGCGACTCGCAGGCCCTCGAGACCGGGCAGAGCGTGTTCGAGCTCAAGCTGCGGTCGGTGATGTGCGCGCCGCTGGCGGTGCGCGGCGAGGGGATCGGCGCCATCTACCTCGATTCACGGGTGCAGCACAAGACCTTCACCGGCGAGGACCGGGAGATGTTCCAGGCCCTGGCTCGCCAGGCGGCCTTGGCGGTGAGGAACGCTCAATTGCTGGCGGCCGCCGCCGACCGCGCCCGCCTCGAACGCGAGATGGAGCTGGCCGCCGAGATCCAGCGCGACCTGCTCCCGGGGACCGCGCCCGTGCTCCCCGGCCTCGAGATCGCCGGACGCACGGTCCCGTGCGAGGAGATCAGCGGCGATTTCTATGACTTCGTGGTGCTCGGTGACGGCCGGCTGGCGCTGTTCGTGGCCGACGTCACCGGCCACGGCGTCGGCCCCGCCCTGGTCGCCGCCGAGGCGCGCGGCGAGATCCGCGCCCTGCTCCCGTTGGAGCCCGATCCCGGGCAGATCCTCACCCGGGTGCACGCCAACCTCCGGCAGACCCTCGATCCCGAGCGCTTCATCACCCTGATCCTGGCTCTCCTGGACCCCGACCGCGGCGAGCTGCTGTGGGCCAACGCCGGGCACGCCGAGGGGCTGCTGATGCGCGGCGGGGAGCCCGTGTGGCTCGGACGCAGCGGTCCGCCGCTGGGAGTGGACGTCGATCACCGCCACGTGAGCCGCCTCATGACCGGGATCGGCCCGCGGGATGAATTGCTCCTCTACAGCGACGGCCTGCTCGAGGCACGCAACGCCGCCGGCGACTTCTTCGGCGAGGCCGGCCTCGCAGCCAGCGCCGCGGCAGCGCGCGGCAGCGCGGCCGAGCGCGTCGACGCCATCCTGGACCAGGTCCGGCTGTTCAACGCCGGACCGCGCAACGACGACCGGACGGTTGTCGCCGTCCTTTGGCGATGACCGATCCGGTCCCCACCCTGTTCCGGGGCGGTCGGATCTTCGACGGTCGCCGTTTCGCGCCGGAGACCGATCTGCGGGTGGCCGACGGGAGGATCGTCGAGCTGGGCGGCCGGCTGCCGGTCCTCCTCGGGGAGCAGGTCGTCGACCTCGCCGGCCGCTGGCTCCTGCCGGGGCTGGTCGACTGCCACGTCCATTTCCGCGAGCCCGGGCTGGTCCGCAAGGAGGGATACGCCACCGGTTCGGCCGGCGCCCTCCACGGCGGCGTGACCAGCGTGCTCGAGATCCAGAACAACCCGCCATTGATGGAGACGCGGCAGCTCCTGGAGCGCAAGATCGAGAGCCTTCGCGGCGTGTCCCGCGTCGACTTCGCGCCCTACGGCAGCCTCACCCTGGCGTCGCTTCCCCACCTCCCCGAGATCGCCCCGCGCGTCGCGGCCGTCAAGTGCTTCCTCGGCTGCAGCACTGGAGCCGGCGGCGTCGAGACCGAGGCCGAGATGCGCCGCCTCTTCTCCGGCGCTGCCGGCGCCGGGGTGAAGATCGTGGCTCACTGCGAGGACAACCGGGTGAGGGCGCGGGCCCCCCCCCCCGCCCCCCCCGGGCGGGCGGCGCGGCACGCCCTCCGGGGGCGGGTGGGGGCCAAGGTCGAGAGCGTGCGCGACGCGATCCGGGTCGCCGAACAGATCGGGGCGGTCCTCCACTTGTTCCCCCTCTCGCCCGCCGAGGGTGGCCGCCTGGTCGCCGCGGCCGCGGCCGCCGGCCAAGCCGTGACCGGGACCACCGCTCCGCACTACCTCCTCGTCACCCACGAGGACGCCATCCGCGCCCCCGAGAACCGCTTCAAGGTCAACCCCTCGATCAAGTCGGCGGCCAACGGCGAGGTCCTTCGGCGGCTGCTGGCCGACGGTGCGCTGCAAGGAGTGGGAACCGACCACGCTCCTCATCCGTTGGCGGAGAAGGCCCGGCCCTACTCCAAGGCGCCTTCGGGCTTCCCGTCCATCGACCTCCTGCTCCCCTTGCTCGTCGCCGTCCACGACCGCCACGGCCTTCCGCTCGAACGGGCGCTGGAGGCGGTGACCCGCGCCCCCGCCGAGGAATTCGGCCTGCACCGCAAGGGCCGGCTCGAGACCGGCGCCGACGCGGACCTGGTCATCGCCGATCCGGACCTGCGCCGCCAGGTGGACGAGGCGGCGCTGCCCTCCAAGTCGAAGTGGAGCCCGTATCACGGGTGGGAATTGCGCGCCTTCCCGCAACGCGTCTTCCTGCGCGGCGTCGAGGTCTTCCGCGACGGCCGGGTCGTCGGCGCCGCCCGCGGCGAACCCCTCTGCTGAGTGACCCGCCTCCTCTTCCCGCCGGAGTTCTTCCATGCCCTCGCCGGGCTCGCGCGGCGGCGCTCGCGGCCTGGAGGAGGGAACGCTGCGACGCCGCGGGCGGGGCGGGGTCTGCTCGGCTTCGAGCACCGGGCCTACGCGCCGGGCGACGATCTGCGGCAGCTCGACTGGCGGGCCACCGCGAGGGCTGGCGCCGCCCAGCTCAGGCTGCGGGAAGAGGAGCGCGGCGGGAGCCTGAGGCTGGTCCTCGACCGCAGCCCGAGCATGGCGCCAGGCGGAGCCCGGCGGGAGGAGGACCTGCGCCGGCTCGCCTTGGCCCTGGGCTGGCTCCACCTCGAGGCCGGCGGCGTCCTGCGCCTGGTCGCGGGTGGGGGACCGGAGCAGACCTTCGTCGGCTACGAGCGTCGCGCGGCGCTGCAGGAGGTCCTCGAGGGACTCGAGCCGCCGCTGGGCGGACCAGGGGTGGAGGGGATGCTCCGGGGCGGGCCGTGCGTTTGGCTCACGGACCCGTGGTGCGAGCCTCCGCCGGTCTTTCCGGGAGACGCCACCGTCGTCACCCTGGTCCTCCCCGAGGAGGACGATCCCGCCACGGGCGGGTTACGGCTGAAGGACGCCGAATCCGCCGAGGAGCTCGAGGTCGAGCTCGACGCGGCCGATTGGTCCAGGCGGTGGGATGGCTGGCTGGAGCGGCGCCAGCGGCGCTTGCGGGCCGCCGGCGCCCGGGCCCTCGTCCTCCGCTGCGGCGCCGGCGGCGCCACCGCGCTGCTCCAGCGCGCCGAGGAGGCGGGTCTTGTCTGACTGGGTGGGCCTCGACCTGGCCCGGCCGTGGTGGCTCGGCTTGCTGCTGCTGGCCTTGCCCTGGATCTACTGGTCGCGGCGGCGCCAGCCCTTGCCCTGGGTGGTGGGCGGTCTCGGTCCCTTCCGTGAGCTGGCGGCCCAGGCCAACAGGCGCCGCGGTTGGCCGCTGTCGCTGATGGCCGGACTCGCGGCCCTGCTGTGCGCCACCCTGGCCGCGGCCGGCTTGCGCCGGCCCGACCGGGAGCCGCTGTGGATCGTCGACGGCAGCTTCAGCTTCGCCGACCACCCGTTGTCCGGGGAGGCGGCCTGGCGACCTCCCTCAGGGGCCGAGGTGGTTCGCGCCGGTACTCGCGACGTTGGCCTGACGGCCTCGGAATTCGTCGACACGGTGCGCCGCGAGGGCGCTGGACGGCAGGTCGTGGTCCTGACCGACCAGGCCGAGCCGCCCGGCACGCCGGAACAAGTGGACTGGCGCCGGCAGCTTCGCCGCGGCCAGAACGCCGCGATCCTCGACCTGTGGCGGGAAGGCGGCGGCTTGAAGCTCCGCTGGGCGCGATGGGGGGGCGGCGGGGCGCTCACCCTGAACGGTCTGGCGGAGCCGCTTCCGCTGGGCGGGGCCGGCGGGGGTCTGGGAAGGGCACAGAGCGGGAGAGCGGCGGGGTGGGGGAGAGGGGAGAGTTCGGTGGGGGCCGCGTGACTTAAAAAAAAAAAACGATCTGTCGACCCCCCCCCCTTGTACCCCGCTTGCACATACTTCCACATCGC
>JACNJP010000487.1 GCA_014382465.1 Planctomycetota bacterium | reverse complement strand
TCTGGAGGCCCGCCCCGCTCAGCAGCCGGACGTCGGCGGCGTCGTTGCGGCGGTCGAAGGCGAAGGGGTCGGCGGGATCGAGGAAGTCGTCGTGGCGGTAGCCGCCGCGGAACACCGCCGACTCGGTCGGCTCGTAGAGCACGCCGAGGCCGCCGCGCGGATTCGATCCGCCCCCCTGGTCGCCGCTCTGGAGGTCGGCGTGGAGGACCACGAAGGGGTCGGGGCGCCAGTCGCCGCGCACCACCAGGCTGTTGCGGTCGAGCTCCCGCCCGGCGCCGTCCTCGAAGCGGGCGCTCTCCAGGCCGACCCGCAGCCGGGTCTCGGCGCCGACCGCGAAGTCCACCCCGCCGAGGATCTTGGTCCGGGTCCAGTCGCGGTTGTCGGAGTAGGACTGGGCCCGGGCGAACAGCCGCGGCCCCTGGGCGGCCCGCGCGGCCCTGCCCCGCTCCCGGGCTTCGAAGTCGTCCGGATCGCTCTCCATGACCTGCTCGTAGAGGGCCGCGGCCTGGGCCGGGCGGCCCTGGCGGAACTCGAGGTCGGCGAGGCCGCGCAAGGCCCGCGGGTCCGGCGGGTCCCCGAGGTGGCGGCGGTAGATCTCCTCGGCGCGGTGGCGCAGCCCGGCGCGGTTGTAGTCGTCGGCCAGGCCGAGCTCGGCCTCGACGGCGATCTCGGCAGGAGGGCCGGAGGCCGCGACCCGGGCGAAATTGGCCCGGGCTTCCTCGTGCCAGCCGAGGACCGACTGGAGGCGGGCCATCTGCAGGCGGATGGTCGGATCGGCCGGGAGCTGCTCGAGCAGCTCGGCGTTCAGCGGGTAGGCCTCCCACTCGTGTCCCGGCAGGCGCGCGAGCAGGGCGGCGAGCTCGCGCTTCACCTCCAGGTCGCCGGGCAGCGCGCCGTGCAGCTCCCACAGCGCGTCGGCGGCGCCCTCGAGGTCGCCCTCGCGGCGGCGGACCTCGGCCAGGCCGCCCCAGCCCCGGGCGACGCCGGAGTCGATCGCGGCCTGGAAGCGCCGCTCGGCCAGCGGCAGGTCGCCGGCTTCGAGGGCCGACCAAGCCGCTTCGAGGGCCCGGCGGGCCGGCGACTCGACCACCGGATCCTGGCGCGGCGGCTCCTGGGCGAGCAGCCGCGAATCGCCGAGCCATGCCCCGAGCAGGAGGAGGGAGGAAAGGAGGGCGGGGGCGGTTCCGCGGGCCATGGGGTCCAGGTTAGCGCTCCGGCGCGTCAAACCGCGGGCCGCGAGCCCTGCTCGCCGAGGCCTCGTCCACCCTGGAGCGCCTGCATGCTGCGCGGCGAGCCGGCCTCGCCGAGCGGCGACACAAACAGGTCCCACAGCAGGTCGGCGCGCTCCTCCGCGTCGAGCTCGCGGAAGCGCAGGCCCCAGCTCCGGCCGCCGCGGTTGGCCATGACCTCGGCCTGGAGGTCGAGGGAGGCGCCGCTGCGCAGCGGCAGGACCAGGGACAGCGTCTCGCCTGGCTTGAGCCTGCCGTGGTCGAGCACCGCCTTGGCGCCGCCGAGCGAGAGGTCCGCGACCCACGCCTGTTGCGCCGGAAGGTTCTCCCGGTTCAGCAGCACGTGGCGCCGGCCTTCTTGGCGCGGTGCGCGCCGCTGCAGCTCGATCTCCTGGGTGCGGACGGCGCGGAACGGGCTGCCGGCGAGCTTGACGAAGGCCTGCCAGGGGGCGGCGAGCTGCTGGCCGCGGCTCCAGGTGTCCGGGTCGCAGTACATCCACCGGATGAGCTGGATGCGCGCCTCCTCCTCCAGCGGCTCGAATTCGAGGCCGGCGCCGTGGACGTGTCCGTCCTCGCCCGGACGGCAGGAGACCAGCTTGGACGGGATCCTGACCCGCTCGGCCCCGCTGCCCAGCTGCAGCTCGAGCTCGACGCCGGGAGGAACGGCGCTGCGCAGCAGGATCCGGGCGCCGGTCTCCGACAGGTCGACCGCCACTCCCTCGACCTCGAGGTGCCGGCCCCGCAGCGACCAGCGCAGCAGCGCCGGCAGGTGGACCGGAAGGCGCGGCGCCGCCCGCCGCTGCGGCCGGTCGATGCTGACCGCCACCGCGGCCGTCAGGAGCAGCGCGTTGTAGGCCAGCCACACCAGGTTCATGGCCGTGACGCCGCCCTGCTCCCAGCCGTGCCGGAACAGGTTGGCGCCCATGCCCAGGGACACCAGCGTCAGCGCCAGCAGCACCATCTGCGGCAGGGCGGCGCGGGCGTTCCAGCTGATTCGGTCGCGGCGGACGTCCTTGGGGGTGACCTTGAAGGGCAGCTTCTTGCGGGTGAACAGCGTCCACATCACCGACACCGCCATGTGCCAGGACACCGCGCACTCGTAGACCTCGCTCCAGAAGGTGTGGCGGATGTTGCGGCTGACGCCGCTGACCACGAACCAACCGGCCAGGATGTGCGGCAGGAACATCACCACCACCGAGAGGATGCTGGCGTCGATCGGCTTGACGCCCAGCAGCATGAAGCCGATCGGCGCCAGGAAGAACAGCAGCCGCGGGATGCCGAAGAAGAAGAAGGAGGCGGCGAAGTAGCACAGCCGCTGCGGCAGGCTGAGGCCGCGCACCGTCAGCGGGTTGTCGACCTTGAGGATGCCGGCCATGCCCATGCCCCAGCGCAGCCGCTGGGTCAGGGCGTCGGCGAAGGTCTCGGCCGCCAGGCCGCCGGCCAGGGCGACGTCGAGGTAGGCCGACTTCCAGCCGCGGGCGTGCAGCCGCAGCGCCGTGTGGGCGTCCTCGGTGATGGTCTCGGTGGCGAAGCCGCCGACATCGGCGAGGGCGGCGCGGCTGAGCACCGCGTTGCTGCCGCAGAAGAAGGCGGCGTTCCAGCGGTCGTTGCCCGGCTGCAGCACGTGGAAGAACAGGTCCTGCTCCCCGGCCACGGCTCCCTCGACCAGCAGGTTGCGCTGGAACACGTCCGGGTTGTAGAAGTTGTGCGGCGTCTGGACGAAGGCCAGGTCGTCCTCGCCGAGGAAGAAGGGCACCGTGCGCTCGAGGAAGCTGCGCACCGGCACGTGGTCGGCGTCGAACTGGGCGATCAGCTCGGCGTCGGTGTGCTGGAGCGCGGCGTTGAGGTTGCCGGCCTTGGCGTGGGCGTTGTCCGGCCGCGTCAGGTAGCCGATCCCGAGGCGCTCGGCCAGCTTGCGGATCGCCGGGCGGCGGCCGTCGTCGAGGATCCAGACCTTCTTGACCCCGGCGTAGCGCAGCTCGCGGCAGCCGACGGCGGTGCGGCGGACGACGTCGACGCCCTCGTCGTAGGTGGTGATGAAGACGTCGACCGAGGGCCAGCGGGTGTCCGGCGGCGCCCACGGCGTGACCCGCGAGCGGGGCGCGAAGGTCTGGAAGTGGCCCAGGAACAGCAGCCCGACCGTGTAGAGCTCCGCCAGGAACAGCAGCACGCAGGCGGTGCCGTCGACGCCGTTCTCGAAGTTCATCGTCGCGGTGGCGCGCCAGACGATGTAGCGCAGCGAGGCGGCCGCGCTCAGGCCCATGCCGAGCCAGCGCAGGCGCCGCGGCGAGAAGCGCAGGACCGCCGCCGCGCCGATCACCAGGACCAGCGAGATGACCACGTCGCGCAGCTCGGGCAGGCTGCGCCAGGTCATCGCTCCGGCCGGCGCCGGCGCCCCGGCGACCGCCGGCGTGCCCATCAAGGCGCCGGCCACCGCCAGCACGCCGAGGACGCTCAGCAGGGCGCCTGGGCTGGCGCGGCGCCGCTGCGGCGGTCGAGGAGGCTGCTGCCGGGGCGGAGCCATCAGAAGACCAGCGCCGCGAAGGCCTGCACGGCGGTGGAATGGAAGCGCGCCCCGAGCCCGCGCTCGTCGGTCGAGAGGTGGTTGGCAAGCAGCCCGACCTCGCCGCCGTCCCAGCGCTGGACGATCCCGGCCTCGAGCTGGTATCCCCACGAGGACACCCCCGACGGCTGGAAGAAGCCGCTCAGGTCGAGGTAGGCCTCGCGGCGGCGCCCGCCGTCCCAGGCCTCGATCCGCAGGCCGCTGCCCCAGGACTCGAGCCCGCTGGGCGAGAAGTAGAGGCTGGACGGCAGGCCGAAGTCCTTCCGATGGTGGAAGACCCGCGGCAGCAGCGCTAGGCCGGGGCGCGGGTCGAAGCGGTGGTGGAGCTGCAGGTAGCTGTCGCTGTGGCTGTTGCCGTCCTGCACCACGCCGCCCTCGAAGTCCACCAGCCCGCCCCAGCCGCTCTCCATCTGGTGGAAGGCGCCGACGCGGAAGCTGTCGTCCTGCCGGCCGAGGTCGGTCAGCAGCCGCGGCGTGAAGGCGCCGTTGTAGCGGTCGAAGCGGAACGGCTCGCTCGGGTCGATCCAGTCGTCGTGGCGGTAGCCGATCCAGAACGACGAGGCGCTCTCCGGCCGGTAGTCCAGCCCCAGGCCGCCGCGCAGCCCCGAGTCCCCTTCCTGGCTGCCCTCTAGCGCGGCGTGGACGGTGGTGAAGGGGTCCACCGCCCAGTCGAGCCGCGTGACCAGGCTGGTCCGGTCGGCTTCCTCCCCGGCGCGGTTTTGGTAGTGCGCCTGCTCCAGGCCGGCCCGCAGGCGGAGATCGGGCGCGGAGTCGGGCGCCACCTGGAAGCCGACCCCGCCGAGCAGCTTGGTCCGCTTCCAGTCGGCGTTGTCGAAGTAGCTCTGGGCGCTCAGGAACAGCCGCGGCCGCTGGGCCGCGAGGGCGTCCGCCCGCCCTTGCCTGGCGGCGAAGTCGTCGGGGTCCTGGCGCAGGACCGCGTCGTATTCCGAAGCCGCGGCGCCGGGGCGGCCCTGCCACAGCTCGAGGTCCGCCAGTCCGCGGCGGGCGGCGTGACCGCGGCTGCCGTCGAGCAATTGGCGGTAGAGGTCGGCGGCCCACGAGCGCCGGCCCGACCAGTTCCAGCAGTCGGCCAAGCCGAGGAGCTGGCGCTCGCGCAGGAGCGGGTCCGGCTCGTCGCTCAGCAGCAGGCGGAATTCGGCCTCGGCCTCGGCGTGACGACCGGACCACGAGAGGACCTCGGCCATCGCCAGGCGGCTGCCGCGATCGCCGGGATCCGAGTCGAGGATCGCCCGGTATTCCCCTACCGCTTCGTCGCGCCGGTCGGGGATCGCCGCCAAGGCGGAGGCGTGGTCGGCGCGGGCCCGGAGGTCGGTCGGCCGCGCCAGGACCAGCTCGTGGAAGGCCTCCACCGCCCCTCCCGTGTCCCCTTCGCGGCGGCGGACCTCGGCGATGCCGCGCCAAGCCTCCGGCATGCCGTGGTCGATGGCTCGCCGGAACAGATCCTCGGCGCGGATCGAGTCGCCGTCCTCGAAGGCCTTCCAGCCCTCGGCGTGGGCCTGCTGGGCGACCTCGGCCGCCTCGGCCGCCGGGTCGGGTTCCTGCCGGGGAGGATCCTGGCCCTGCAGCGGTG
>JACNJP010000359.1 GCA_014382465.1 Planctomycetota bacterium | reverse complement strand
GGGGGGGGGGGACCGGGGCGGGGTCGGCGGCGAGAGCGGCCAAAGACAGGGCGTCCCCCGCCGCGGGCGGGCGGCGGTCGGTGGCCGGCGGGTTGGCGATGAGCTTCACATTCCCGCACCGGACCGCCCACGGGTCCCCCATCTGCCAATACTGCGTCCTCGGCCAGAGCAGGACCCGAGGAGGTCGCCATGCCTCCACCAGGCTGCGGCCGTCGAGGTCCTCCGGCGCCGGGATCCCGGCCAGCTCGCACAGCGTCGGCAGCCAGTCGGTGGCGTGCCCGTCCACGAGGTCGTCGACCCGGCCCTCCGGCACCCGCCCCGGCCACGACAGGATCGCCGGCACCCGGATGCCGCCCTCGAACAAGCTGAACTTCGCCCCCCGGTACGGCCCGGCGCTGCCTCCGCCGCCGAAGGCCCGCTCCTCGGTCGAGTGGCCGTGGTCGGACTGGAAGGCGACGATCGTCTCCTGGCGCAGGCCGAGCGCGTCGAGCTCGTCGAGGACCCGGCCGATCTGCTCGTCCATGGTCGCCAGCATCGCCAGGTAGTCGGCCCGCGGGCCCTCCATCCCGGCGAAGCGCGCGCGCCACTCCGCCTTGGCCTGCAGCGGGTAGTGCGGCGAGTTGAAGGGCAGGTAGAGGAAGAACGGCCGGCCGTCATCGGCCGCCGCCCGCTCCCGCAGGAAGGCGGTCGCCTCGCGCGCGACCAGGTCGCCGAAGTGGGTGCCCTCCTCCCACACCTCGGCGTCGTCGCGCCACAGGTCGTGGCGGTTGGCGCCTCCCCAGTAGAAGTAGTGCGACCAGTTGTCGATGCAGCCCTTGCGGTGGCCGAAGAAGCGCTCGAAGCCCTGGTCGTTGGGCCGCTCGCCGTCGCGGTCGCCGAGGTGCCACTTGCCGAACAGGGCGGTGGCGTAGCCGGCGTCGAGGAAGACCTCGGCGATGGTCGTCTCCTCGCCGCGCAGCCCCGGCCCGCCGGGCCAGACGTTGCCCGGCACCCCGGCCCGCTGCGGGTAGCGGCCGGTCAGCAGCCCGGCCCGCGACGGCGAGCAGATCGCCGACGCGGCGTAGAAGCGGGTGAAGCGCACCCCGCGCGCCGCCAGCGCGTCGAGGTTCGGGGTCACCACGTCGGCCGTGCCGCAGGCCCCCAGGTCGACCGTGCCCTGGTCGTCGCTGAGGATCAGGATCACGTTCGGGCGGGGCGCACCGGCCTCCTGGGTGGTCCCCGGGGCGGACGACAGGACCCCCAGGGCGAGGAGTGCGAAGAGCGCGACGGTCATCCCGCCGATCCTAACCCGGGCGGTCGCGGCGCACGCCTACCTCCCCTCATCAGGCCATACGAAGTCGGGCAAGGGCTCCCCGGCGAGCAGCGCCTGCCACTCCCGTTCCCACCCCTCCACCCGGTCGAGCCAGGCGGCGAAGTTCACCCTGGACATCGGCGCGAGGTCCGGGTGCACCAGCCGCGTCATGCTGGATGGCCGCCAAGTCGCTTCCTTCTCGAGATGAGCGAGGAGCGCCGGGCGCAACCGCTCCACCGAGTCTCCGTGCTCGAGAAGGACTCGCGCGAGGCGCGCGTTCTGGACCGAGATCCGATCCGCGTCGGCGCCCATGAGCAAGCGCTTCCAGCTCGCCAGCCGTTCCACCTGCCGCCGCGCGAGCTCCGCCTCCCCGACCCACGCCCGAACGAAATCGGACCACCGGAAGCGCCGGTCCGCCAGGGGCTGCCGACCCAGCGAGACACGACCCTGGTCGATCGCGTCCATGACGCATCGCTCGTAGAAGAGGCTGATTACGAAGTTCAAGCCGCCGCCCATCCGGCGGTACTCCTCCGCCAGCAGCATGCCGGCCTCGGCGGCAGCGGCGGCCGAAGCCGGGGTCCGCAACGCCACCTGGAGCGCTTCGTTCTCATCGAACAAGGGCAGCCCCCAGAAACCGAGGAGGTCCTCCTCCGGCGACCGCCGTTCCCCTGGCCCCTCCGCCGCCCACGCGAGCAGTGGCTCCGGGCCGGCGAAGGGCTCGGCCAGCCGCGTGTCGAAGGTCAGCAGGTCCGGGTGCTGCTCCAGGTAGGCCTCGACCGGCCGCCATGCTTCCTCGAGCGGCCGTCGCAGGGCGAGCTGCTCGGCCGCGTCGAGGGCGAAGACGGCGACCGGCGGGACGAGCAGGAGCGGAAGGACCCAGCGGGATTTCATGAATTCTCCGATCGGGCCACGCGGAAGGTCCTGGCCCAATCACAAGGTAGCTCGCCCGGACCGATCTCGTGCGGGCGGATCCGCAGCCGACCGTCCGCCCAGCTCCAGGGCAGCTCCCGCTCCCGGCCGAGCAGGTGGACCTTCGACCCCGGCGGCGGTCCTTGCGCGGCCGCAGCCGCACCGCCGAGCGCGGCGAGGGGGGCGCAGACCTGCGCGACGCAGCGGGGAATCGTCATGGCCGGCCCATTCTTTCCCCGTCGCGGCGGATTCACCAGCCCAGCACGTCCTGGAAGAACCAGTCCCCCAGGCCGGTGGCGTGGGCGATCATCACCAGGCCGCCGCAGAAGAAGGCCACCCAGACCAGGGCGTAGAAGCGCAGGGCCAGGACCCCGGCCTTGGCGGCCGCGTCCAGGTCGCGGAAGCGGCCGCCGCCCTCCGCGCCGGCGACCCGCTGCCGCGCCTCCTCCCAGCTCGCGAGGCCGGCGCAGACCGCCAGCACGATCATCATCACGCCGCCGTGCAGGCCGATGTCGAAGGCGTCGCGTCCCTCGAAGACGGTCGCGAGCATGAGCCCGACGATGAAGTAGATGTAGAGCAGCAGACCGGTCGGCAGCCAGTAGCGGAGCAGGCCCCGCAGCATCCAGCGCACCGATACCCCGCGCCAGAAGCGGACCCCGAAGCCGAAGGCCGCCAGCGCCACGAGGTGCGCCCGCAGCGAGACGCGCGCCGGCAGGAAGTCCAGCAGCGGCGGCAGCGCGACCAGGCCGGCGCCGAGCAGGAACAGCAGCGCAGCCACCAGCTTGGAGGCGCCACGGTCGACCGCGCCCTCGGGCCGGCGCAGCTCCTTGCCGGCGCGCAGGAAGCCGGCGACCTGGGCGTGGATCAGCCGCCGCACCGGCTCACTCCTGCTCCTCCACCCGGCTCAGAGTGGCGCCGTCGCGGCCGATCAGCGACCACTGGGCGGTGCCGGCCTCCCGCACCAGGGCGGCGCCGTCGAGGAAGTCGCTGGCGAAGTCCCAGGCGCCCGAGAGGGCGCGGCCGCCGGCGGCGTCGAGGTAGTGCATGCCGCCGGCGGCGTCGACCGCGGTCGCCAGGCCTTCGACGTGGGTGGAGCCCGACTGGTACTGCGCCGGCACCACCACGGCGCCGTCGAGGCCCAGGTAGCCGACCTTGCCGTCCTGCTGGAAGGGCGCCAGGCCGGCGGCGAAGTCGCCCACCCCCTGGTAGCGGGCCGAGATCGCCAGCTCGCCGTCGCGGCCGAGGAAGCCCCACCCGCCGTCGAGCCGGATCATGGCCCGGTCCTGGTGGAAGTCCCCCACCGCCTCGAAGCGGCAGGGCAGCGCCATGGCGCCGGCGCGGTCGACGTAGCCGAGCAGGCCGGTGTCGGGGTCGGAGACCACGCACCAGCCCTCGGAGAAGGCCGCGGTGTTGGCAAAGCGCGGCTCGATGACCATCGTCCCCTTGAGGTCGAGGAAGCCGTAGCGGCCGCCGCGGCGCACCGCCGCCAGGCCCTCGGAGAAGGGGCGCGCGTCCTCGAACTCCCCCGGGAAGGCGGTCCCGAAGGAGACCGGGTCCCAGTAGGTGAAGACGCCGGTGCCGGGGTCGAAGGGCATCGGCAGCAGCTCCCTTGGGCGCGAGGGGGCATCCCCGTGCGGGCCGATCGAGTGCAGCTCCAGCGGCACCGCGCCGAGCAGAGTGGTGCAGTCGAAGAACTTCGGCGCGTCGACGCGCAGCTTGCCGGACATCCCCGGCAGGTCGCGGTCGAGCAGGCGCATCAGCTTCAGGTCGAGGGCGATGCGCTCGTCGTTGACCTCCGCCATGGCGGCCTGCAGATCCCCGGAGAAGGCCGAGCGGACGGCGACGGCCAGGTCGTCCTCGGCCAACAGGAAGTCCTGATGGACCTCGGCGACCCCGACCGTGAACCAGGACAGGTCGAAGGCGTAGGCGAAGTGGGTCTCGGTGTCGACGCCGGCGTCGACGAGGACCTCGGCGCCGGAGCGGCCGCGGGCCCGGGCGAGGGCCTGGTGCCTGGTGCGGGCGACGAAGAGCGGCTCGCCGAGGGTGATGGGCTCGGGCTCCTCCGAACCGAGCACCTCGAGCGCGCCGACGACCTGGCCGCTGCGCTCGGCGGCGACCGCCAGCTCCCAGTCCTGCGCCGGCGCCTGCTGCGGGTTCCAGAGCAGCGCGCCGCTCGCGTCGATCCAGACCACCTCGTCGCCGATCTTGACGCTGGCGCGGCCGTCGCGGAAGTCGCCGGCCGCGGCGAAGGCCGGCTCCAGCCGCCAGGAACCGTCGGCGCCGAGGTAACCGAAGCTGCGCTCGGGCGGGCGGGCGGCGGCCAAGCCGTCGGAGAAGGGGAAGGCCTCGGCCAGGCTCGGCGGGACCAGGAAGCTGCCGTCGCCGGCCAGGTAGCCCCAGCGGCCGTCCACGCGCACCGGCACCGGGCCGGGCTGGAGCGGGACCGCCGCCGCCTCGAACCAGCTCTCGTGCCGGGGCGCGCCGTCGTCGCCGAGCACCCGCACGGCGTCGTCGACCCCGGAGGGCCGTTGCAGGTAGCCGCCAGGGATCCTGCGCAGGCGGCCCTCGACCTCGAAGAGCGGCTGGCCGTCGCGGTCGATGGCGGTGCCGACCGTCTCGCCCTCGATGCTCAGGCCGACCCGGATCGAGTCGTAAGCGGCCGCGCCGCCGGAGAAGGGCGAGGGCAGGCCGGCGACGAAGCCCCAGACCAGGACCAGGCCTCCGCTGGCGTCGAGGTAGCCGCCGCGGACGCCGCCGAGCACCGCGGCCATGCCCTCGGAGTAGTCCCCCACCTCGAGCCAGGTGGCGCCGTCGCCGAGCGGCCGGCCCTGCCGGTCGAGGAAGCTCCAGCGCTCGTCGCCGTCCGCCTCGGGGACGACCGCCGCGGCGCCCTCGTGGAAGTCGCGGGCGCGGCGGAAGCGGCCGGCGAAGGCCGAGGAGCCGTCCGGCCTCAGGAAGGACCAGCCGTCCGCGTCGCGCACCGCCGCCAGCCCCTCGCGGAAGGGCCGCGCCATCGTGTAGCGGAAGGGGATCGCGGTTGAGCCTTCCGCGGTAACGTAGCCCCAGCGGCCGCTGAGGTTCACCGGCAGCAGGTCGGCGCCGTCGTGGGCGGCGGGGGTGGCGGTGGTGGCGGGGGTTTGGACCGCGACCGCCAGCAGGAACCCGGAGAGCAGCATGTTCCGTTCATGCCAGCAA
>JACNJP010000357.1 GCA_014382465.1 Planctomycetota bacterium | reverse complement strand
GGGCGGGGGCCAGGCCCCCGGGGCGGGCCGGCGAGGGCCCCCCCCCCGCCCCCCTGCGGGCCGGGTCGCTCTCCCGCGCCGCCCGGCGCCCCCTGCCCGCCGGCGCCAGCCCCGCCGGGATCATCCGCGGCCTGCGGGCGGCCTCCGACGACACCCGGACCTACCTGGCCTCCAAGGCCAAGAAGGTCGACGGCAACGCCGACATCAAGGCCATCGCCACCATCGCCTCCAACAACGACGCCAGCATCGGCCGGCTGCTGGCCGAGGCCTTCCAGAAGGTCGGCGAGGACGGCGTCATCAGCGTCGACGAGGGCAAGGGCCTCGACACCGAGGTCAAGGTGGTCGAGGGCATGCAGTTCGACCGCGGCTTCCTGAGCCCGCACTTCGCCACCAACATGGACACCCTGGAGGCGGTCCTCGAGTCCCCCTACATCCTGATCCACGAGGAGAAGATCAGCTCGGCCCAGAAGCTGCTGCCGCTGCTCGAGGCCGCCAAGGACGCCGGCGCCCCGCTGCTGATCATCGCCGAGGACATCGAGGGCGAGGCCCTCGCGACCCTGGTGCTGAACAAGATGCGCGGCATCGTCAACGTCTGCGCCGTCAAGGCGCCGGGCTACGGCGACCGCCGCAAGGAGATGCTGCGCGACCTCGCCACCCTGACCGCCGCCGTGCCCTTCATGAAGGACAGCGGCCAGGACCTGGAGAAGGCCAAGCTCACCGACCTCGGCCGGGCCCAGAAGATCGTCGTCAACAACTCCGACACCACCCTGGTCAAGGGCGCCGGCCGCAAGGAGGACGTCCAGTCGCGGGCCAACATGATCCGCCGCCAGATGGAGGAGACGACCTCCGACTACGACCGCGAGAAGCTCGAGGAGCGGCTCGCCAAGCTGGTCGGCGGCATCGCCCAGATCCAGGTCGGCGGCGCCACCGAGACCGAGGTCAAGGAGAAGAAGGCGCGCTTCGAGGACGCCAAGAACGCCACCCGCGCCGCCCTCGAGGAGGGCGTCCTGCCCGGCGGCGGCGTCGCCCTGCTGCGCGCCGGCGAGGTGCTCCGGAGCGACGGCGACGGCGACGAGGCCCTCGGCCGCCGGATCCTCGCCAAGGCCCTGGCGCAGCCGCTGCGCGTGATCGCCGAGAACGCCGGCAAGGACGGCTCGGTGGTCGCCCACGCGGTGCTGCGCGAGAAGAAGTTCTCCTTCGGCTACAACGCCCTGACGGACACCTACGGCGATCTGCTCGAGATGGGCGTGATCGACCCGGTCAAGGTCACCCGCACCGCGCTCGAGAACGCGGTCAGCGTGGCCTGCACCCTGATCTCCACCGACTGCCTGGTCACCGAGTCGTCCAACGAGGACACCGACGCGGACCAAGGCGACTACGACGCCGACTTCTAGACCCTCCAGCGAAGAAACAAAAATGGCCAAGACCGCCAAGAAGAAGCGCGCCAAGATCGCCTTCACCCCCATCGAGGACCGCCTGCTGATCCAGCCCGCCGAGGGCGAGACCGTCAGCGCCGGCGGCATCTTCCTGCCTGACTCCGCCAAGGAGACCCCGACCCGCGGCACCGTCGTCGCCGCCGGACCGGGCCGCCTGGGCAAGGACGGCAAGCGCCTCGAAATGCCCGTCGCCGCCGGCGACGAGGTCATCTACGGCAAGTACGCCGGCAGCAACGTCGAGATCGGCGGCACCGAATTCAAGGTGCTGCGGGCCGACGAAGTCCTCGCCAAGCTCGAGCGCTGAGGGAACCAACATGGCTAAGCAAATCCTGTTCGAAGACAAGGCCCGCGAGAAGCTCCAAGCCGGCGTGGCGGACCTGGCGAGGACCGTCGCCGTCACCCTCGGCCCGGCCGGCCGCAACGTCATCCTCGAGCGCAGCTTCGGCGGCCCGGCGGTGACCAAGGACGGCGTCACCGTGGCGAAGGAGATCGAATTCGAAGATCCCTTCATGAACATGGGCGCCAAGCTGGCGCGCGAGGTGGCCTCGAAGACCAACGACGAGGCCGGCGACGGCACCACCACCGCCACCGTGCTGGCGGCCGAGATGGTGCGCAACGGCCTGCGTTACATGGCCAGCGGCGTGGCGCCGACGGCGCTGCGCGCCGGCATCGAGAAGGCCGTGGCGGCGGCCGTCGAGCGGATCGCCGAGCTCTCCAAGCCGGTCCGCGGCCGCGAGGACATCGCCAGGGTCGGCGCCATCGCCGCCAACCAGGACGCCCAGATCGGCGAGCTGTTCGCCGACGCCTTCGAGAAGGCCGGGCCGAAGGGCGTGATCACGGTCGAGGAGGCCCAGGGGGTCGAGACCACCCTCGACTTCGTCGACGGCATGTCCTTCGACAAGGGCTACCTGTCGCCGTACTTCATCACCGACCTCACCACCATGACGGCCGAGTACGAGGACGCCCTGGTGCTGGTCTACGAGAAGAAGATCTCGAACCTGCAGGAGTTCCTGCCGGTGCTCGAGCAGGTGGCGCAGACCGGCAAGCCGCTGCTGATCATCGCCGAGGACATCGAGGGCGAGGCTCTCGCCGCCCTGGTGGTGAACAAGCTGCGCGGCATCATGAAGGTGGTGGCCGTCAAGGCCCCCGGCTTCGGCGACCGCCGCAAGGCCATGCTCGGCGACATCGGCGCCGTCACCGGGGCCACGCCGATCATGGATGAGACCGGCCGCAAGCTCGACAGCGTCAGCCTCGAGGACCTCGGCCGGGTCCAGCGGGTGTCGATCGAGAAGGACCGCTGCGTGCTGGTCGGCGGCAACGGCAAGAAGACC
This sequence comes from Planctomycetota bacterium, assembly GCA_014382465.1. GTDB lineage: Bacteria > Planctomycetota > UBA1135 > UBA1135 > UBA1135 > J029. The sequence goes on along the minus strand of JACNJP010000357.1, from coordinate 2,628 downwards.
GAGATCAAGGCCCGCATCCGCCAGATCGAGGCCCAGATCGACCGCAGCAGCTCCGAGTACGACAAGGAGAAGCTCAACGAGCGGCTGGCCAAGCTGGCCGGCGGCGTCGCCGTGGTCCAGGTCGGCGGCCTCACCGAGGCCGAGATGAAGGAGAAGAAGCACCGCGTCGAGGACGCGCTGCACGCCACCCGCGCGGCCCAGGAGGAGGGCATCGTGCCCGGCGGCGGCGTCACCCTGCTGCGCTGCATCGAGGCGGTGGACGCCGTCCGAGCCAAGGGCGAGGAGAAGTACGGCGTCAAGATCGTGCTCAAGGCGCTGCGCGCGCCGGCGGCCGCGATCGCCTCGAACGCCGGCTACGACGGCAGCCTGGTGGTGGAGGAGATCCTCGGCATGAAGGCCTGGAAGGGCTTCAACGCCCTGACCGGCGAATACGAGGACTTCGCCAAGACCGGCGTCGTCGACCCCGCCAAGGTGGTCCGGGTGGCGCTCCAGAACGCCGCTTCGATCGCCGGCCTGCTGCTCACCACCAACACCCTGGTCACCGAGCTGAAGGACGGGAAGAAGGCGGCCGCGACCGAAGGGGCCGTCTCCTGAGCCAGGCGCAGGCGCGCGGGGGCGGCCGCCCGGCCCGCCTCCGCGCGCTGTTTCTCCCATGAGCCAGCGCGATTACTACGAGGTCCTCGGCGTCCCGCGGGACGCCGACGGCGACGCCATCAAGAAGGCGTACCGCCAGCTGGCGATGAAGTTCCACCCCGACCGGAACAAGGACGACCCCAGCGCGTCGGAGAAATTCAAGGAGGCCTCCGAGGCCTACGCCGTCCTCTCCGACGGCGACAAGCGGGCCCGTTACGACCGCTTGGGCCACGCCGGCCTGGGCGGCCCCGGCGGCGGCGGCGGCGTCCACTTCGACAACATCGAGGACATCTTCGCCCAGTTCGGCGACATCTTCGGCGGACGCGGCGGCGGCCTGTTCGAGAACCTGTTCGGCTTCGGCGGCGGCGGCCGCCAGGGGAGCCAGCAGCGGCGCGGGCGCAGCCTCCGGGCGGCGGTCGACATCGACCTCGAGGAGGTCATCGAGGGCGCCGAGCGCACCCTGGCGATCCAGCGCGAGGAGACCTGCGGCAGCTGCGCCGGGAGCGGCGCCGCCGCCGGGAGCAAGCCACAGACCTGCCCCGGCTGCCGCGGCCGCGGCCAGGTCCACCAGCAGCAGGGCTTCTTCGCCGTCCGCACCGTCTGCCCGCGCTGCCAAGGGGAGGGCGAGATCGTCACCAGCCCCTGCGAGGCATGTTCGGGCCAGGGGCTGGCGCCGCAGCGGCGGGAGATCCTGGTCCAGATCCCGGCCGGCATCGAGGACTCGGCCCAGATCCGCCTCAGCGGCCAGGGCGAGTCCGCCCGCCGCGGCGGCGATCCCGGCGACCTGTTCGTCGAGGTCCGGATCAGGCCCCAGGAGGGCTTCCACCGCGACGGCCGGGACATCTACGTCGAGGTCCCGGTGAGCTACTCCCAGGCGGTTTTGGGCGACAAGATCGACGTCGACACCCTCGACGGCAGCATCCGCCTGAGCGTGCCTGCCGGCACGCCCACCGGCAAGGTCTTCCGCGTCCGCAGCAAGGGCCTCCCCCGCCTCCACGGCGGCCGCCGCGGGGACCTGTTCGTGCGCGTCTTCATCGACGTGCCGTCCAAGCTCAGCCGGGAGCAGAAGAGCCTGATCAAGAAGCTCCGCGAACTCGACCAGGAACCGCAGCGATGAGCCCGCGCAAGAAGAACAAGAAGGCCGACGTCGCCGAGCCGGCGGCCGACCAGCCCGGAGCCGGAGGGACGCCGGAGGCCGCCGCCGAGGGGCCGCCCCAGGAGACCCTCGAGGACTGGCGCGACCGGGCCCTGCGGGCCCACGCCGAGATGCAGAACATGCGCAAGCGCGTCGACGGCGAGGTCGAGGACCGCACCCGGTCGCGCATGGAGGCCATGTTCTTCGAGCTCATCATGCTCCACGACCACCTCGACCTGGCCCTCGCCTCCCTGCCGCCCGGGCTCGAGAAGGACCCGGCCACGGCCTCGTTCACCGTCGGCGTCCGCGCCATCCACGCCTCCTTCGACGACCTGCTGCGCCGCTTCGGCCTGGAGATCATCCAGCCCGGCGCCGAGCAGGAATTCGACCCGGAGAACCACGAGGCGGTGCAGACCGTCGATCGTGAGGACCTCGACGAGCCCCGGCTCGAGCTGGTCCGCCGGGGCTACCGCATGGGCCGGCGCATCCTCCGGCCGGCCCAGGTCCGCCTCCTGCGCCCGGCGGAGATCACCGACCCCGAGTAGGACCGGAGCCGACCATGCCGCACTACGACTACCGCTGCGACGCCTGCAGGCACGAGTTCGAGGCCTTCCAGCAGATGAGCGCCCCCGCCCTCGAGGCCTGCCCCGAGTGCCGCAAGCCGAAGCTGCGCCGCCTGCTCGGCGGCGGCGGCGGCCTGCTGTTCCGCGGCAGCGGCTTCTACCAGACCGACTACAAGGAGAAGCCCGCCGCGCCTTGCGGCGAGGGCGGCTGCGCGCCGGCCGGCGGCGGCTGAGCGGTCGAGTAGACCGGCACGGTTCGTGCCGAAGGTCCCCGGCCGGGGACAGCCTCCTCAGTCC
>JACNJP010000486.1 GCA_014382465.1 Planctomycetota bacterium | reverse complement strand
GTCGAGGCTGGCGGGGTCGGCGTTGTTGGCGACGACCAATTGGGCCCGCTCGCCCCCGCAGGCCAGCGCGGCCGACAGGACCAGCGCGGCGATTCCCCGGACCGCTCGGCACTCCACTTGGGCAGGATAGCGGGACGCGGCCCTAGAATCGCCACGTGGCCGAAGAGTCGCTGCTCGAGATCCGGGGCCTGGAGCTCCGCGCCGGCGAGGAGGTCCTCGTCGACGGCGTGGACCTCGACCTGCCGCGCGGCGGCTCGCTGGGACTGCTCGGCCAGAGCGGCAGCGGCAAGACCTTGACGGCGCTGGCGGTGCTGGGCCTGCTGCCCCCCGGCGTCCGGCGCGTCGCCGGCACGATCCGCTTCGACGGCGTCGAGCTCAGCGCCCTGGACGAGGCCGGGCTGCGGCCCTTCCGCGGCGGACGCATCGCCCTGGTGTTCCAGGAGGCCATGAGCGCCTTCAACCCGGTGCTCAAGCTGGGCCGCCAGGTCGCCGAGGTGCTCGAGCTGCACCGGCGCCAGATCGACCGCCGCGGCCGGCCGCCGGAGGTGCTGCGCCTGTTCGAGGAGGTCGGCCTCAAGGAGCCCGAGCGCGTCGCCCGCAGCTACCCGCACGAGCTCAGCGGCGGCATGCTGCAGCGCTGTCTGATCGCCATGGCCCTGGCCGGCGAGCCCGAGCTGCTGATCGCCGACGAGCCGACCACCGCCCTCGACGTCACGGTGCAGGCGCGCATCCTCGAGCTGGTGGCCGAGATCCGGCGCCGCCGCGGCCTCTCGCTGCTGTGGATCAGCCACGACCTCGGGGTGGTGGCGCGGGTGTGCGGCCGGGTCGCCGTGATGCGCGGCGGCCGGGTGCTGGAGCAGGGCGAGGTCGAGCAGGTCCTGCGCCAGCCCGCCCACCCCTACACCCGCGAGCTGATGGCCGCCGCGCCGCGGCTGGAGCGGAGCGGATGAGCGACGGCGACCCGATCCTGGAGGCTCGCAGCCTGGCGGTCCGCTATCCCGACCAGCGCGGGCCGCTGGGCGGCGTCCGGTCCTGGCGGCGGGCGGTGGACGACGTGTCCTTCGTCGTGCCGCGCGGGCAGACCCTGGCGCTGGTGGGCGAGTCCGGCTGCGGCAAGAGCTCCACCGGCCGGGCGATCCTCGGCCTGCAGCCGCAGGCCTCCGGCGAGCTGCTGTTCCGGCCGGCCGGCGCGGACGGCGGCCGCGACCTCCTGAAGCTGCCGCCGAGCGGCTGGAAGGCGGTCCGGCGGCGGATCGCACTGGTGTTCCAGGACAGCGGCTCGGCCCTCAACCCGCGCTTGAAGGTGTGGCAGAGCGTCGCCGAGCCGCTGCAGATCCACCGGCTCGCCAGCGGCGCCGGCCTGCGCCGCCGGGTCGACGAGCTGCTGGAGCGGGTGGGGCTCGACCCGGCCAGCGGCGAGCGCTACCCCGACCAGTTCAGCGGCGGCCAGCGCCAGCGGATCGGCATCGCCCGGGCGCTCGGCACCGAGCCCGAGCTGGTGGTCTGCGACGAGATCGTCTCGGCCCTCGACGTCCTGGTGCAGCGGCAGGTGCTGGAGCTGCTCAGCGGCCTCCAGCGCGAGCGCGGCCTCTCCTACCTGTTCATCTGCCACGACCTGGCGGTGGTCTCCGGCTTCGCCCAGCGGACCGCGGTGATGAAGGGCGGGCGCCTGGCGGAGCAGGGCCCGACCGCCGAGATGTTCTCGGCCCCGAAGCAGGAGTACACCCGCTGCCTGCTGGACGCGGTTCCGCTAATCTGAGGCCATGAGCCTGCGCGCGGTCTTCTTCGACATCGACGACACGCTGTACTCCTCGACCCGCTTCGCCTGGCGAGCCCGGGAGCAGGCGGTCGAGGCCATGATCCGGGCCGGCCTGCGCGCTGGGTCGGACCGGGTCCTGGTCGAGCTCCAGGAGGTGGTGGTTGAATTCGGCTCCAACGACGACCGCCACTACAACCGGCTGCTGCAGCGGCTCGGCCCCGAGGCCTGCACCGGCGCCAACCCGGCCCTGATCGTGATGGCCGGGGTGATCGCCTACCACGAGACCAAGTGGCGCGAGCTCTCCATCACCGCCGAGGCCCGCCGCCTGCTCCAGGACCTGGTGGCCGCGGGGGTCCGCCTCGGGGTCATCACCGCCGGCCTGACCATGAAGCAGGCCGAGAAGGTCCTGCGGCTCGGGCTGGACGATTTCCTCGACCCGCAGCTGGTGTTCATCACCGATCAGGAGGGGATCGCCAAGACCAACCCCAAGCTCTACCGCCGCGCCGCCGCCCGCGCCGGCCTCGAGCCGGGCCAGGCCATGCACGTCGGCGACCACCCGCTGCACGACGTCGACTCCGCCAAGCGGGCCGGCATGATCGCGGTGCTCCACCAGGGCAGCGGCAAGTACGCCCACCTGGAGGGCGGGGCCGCGCCGGACCACCGGATCGCCGATCTCGAGGAGCTGCGGCCGGTGCTGGCCACCTACGGCGTCGACCTGCCGGCCTGAGGCGCGGACCGGCGGGAAAGGGGAGAGGGCCGCTCCCTGGCGGGGGAGCGGCCCTCGATCGGTCCCGCGGGATCGCTGACGATCAGAGGCGGGCGTCGAGCTGCTCGGCCTTCTCGAGGGCGTCGATGATCTGGGCCCGGGTGATCACGATCACCGCCTCCTTCTTGGTGGCGGAGCCCTCGGCCTTGAACAGCACCGACAGGATCGGGATCTTGGCCAGGAACGGCACCTCGGCCCGCTGTTCGATGTCGACGGTCTTCTTCAGGCCGGCGATCACGACCGTGCCGCCGTCCGGGATCACCGCGGTGGTGTTGGCGCTGGCGACCTCGAGCTCCGGGAGCTGCAGGGTGACCGGGGTGGTCAGGCCGGCGAGCGAGGAGGTGAACTCGGGGATCGGCCGCTTGAGCGTCGCCACGGTCGGACGCAGCTCCAGGGCGATGTAGCGGCGGTCGTGGGAGATCGTCGGGCGGACGTCGAGCACGATGCCGTCGCTCACCACGCCCACTTGCGGGTCGGCGATCAGCGCGGCCTGGGCGACCTCCACGTCCATGTCCTGGACGTAGGTGATCTGGTTCAGGACCGTGATGAAGGCCCGCTGGGTGTTCTGGGCCGAGACGGTGGAGGAGTTGAGCTCCTGGACCCGGCTCGACTTCTCGACCGCGTTCAGGATCATCGACAGCTGGGTGTCATCCAGGAACACCATCTGCATCGCCAGGCCACCGTTGGTGGACAGGCGGCTGCCGTACGGCCCCAGGATGTTCTCGGTGCGGGCCCGGACGTCGCCGTCGAGGCCGTCGTTGAAGTAGGCGCCCGCGGAGGGGCTGGCTTCCGCCCCGCCCGGCAGGCCGGCCCCGCTGTTGTCCAGGCCCCGCGAGGAGTTGTCCTCGAGCCCGGAGGTGATGTCGTCCAGGTTGGCCATGGTGGTGGGGGGCGAGAAGGTGCCGCCCAAGCCGCGGAAGTCGACGCCGATCTCTTGCAGGTAGTCCTTCTGCAGCACCAGGAAGCGGGCCTCGATGGTGACCATCGAGCTGATGTAGCGCCGCAGGTCCTCGAGGAAGGCGTGGACCTCCTGCTGTACCTCCGGGGTGTGCCAGACGATCAGGTGGCCGTTCGAGTAGCTGATCGAGACGCCTTCGACGTCCTCCCAGGTCTCGGGGGCGACCGAGGCCTGCACCAGGGTCTCGAGGTTGGCGCTGTCGACGATCGGCACCGGCTCGCCGGTGACGCCGCCCTGGACCATCTCGTCCTCGTCCTGGAGGTCCTCGTCCGGAAGGTGGATGGTGTCGATCTTGGGGCCGCTGAAGTCGACCAGGGAGCTGGTCAGGTCCTGGACGTCGTGGGCCCGGAGCACGAACTTGCCCTGCGCCTTGGTCCGCGTGGTGATGTAGATGACACCATAGCGGAAGGTGTAGGTGACGTCGGCGCCGGCGGCCTCGGTGATGACGTTGAGGGCGTTCTGGACCGTGATCCGGCCGAGGTTCAGATTGAACTCGATGCCCTCGGCGTCGACCGCCTCGATGGCCTCGGGGGCGACCACGAAGGGCAGGTCGGTGTAGGTCTTCAGCGAGTTGATGACCTCCTCGAGGGAGGTCTCGCCCTCCACCTGGAGGCCGGGGATCTCGACCCGCTTGATCTCCTCGGCCAGCGCGATGTTCTCCGGCAGGGTCTCAGCGGTAGCGCCGAAGTCGACGAAGGTGGCGCGGATCTTCGAGATCCTGCCCCAGTAGTCGAGGTCCGGGTCCCGGAGGATCTCGGTCTGCGGCACCATGGCGGCCTCGAGCTCCTGGACCCAGTCGCGGAACTTCTCGGACCGCTCCGCGTGCCAGCGCTCGTTGCTGTGCTCGCGGCGGCTGCGGAAGGCCGAGTCGCGCAATTCGCTGGCGCGGTCATTGAGGGGGAACAGGCGCAGGACCTCGTCGCTCAGGGCGATGCACTCGTCGTAATCGCGGTTCTCCCAGGCGGTCAGGGCCTGCTGCAGCATCAGGTCGCGCTCGGCGTTGCGCCGGGCGTCGGCCTCGGCCTGGGACTTCTGGAGCATCTCGAAGGCCTCGCGCTTGCCCTGTTGGCGCGCGTTGGCGACCGCCACCTCGCGGCTCGACTTGGCCTCGGCGAGGGCGCTGGCGACGTCGGCCTCGAGCCCGCTCCAATCGACCTCGTAGGCGGTGGCGTTCATGTTGGCCTGGGCTAGCTGGAGGGCCTGGATCGCCTCATCCAGCTCGCCCTTGGCCAGCAGCTCGAAGCCGCGGTCGGCGTGGGCGCGGGTCTCGGCCTTGGCGCGCTCGATCCGGGCGCGGAGCTGGCTGCTGCCGTCGAAACCCTCGCCGGCGACCGCGCCGGTGATCTTGCCCTGGGCCAGCTGGACGTCGTCCAGGAGCTGGCGGGCCTGGCTCGAGCCGGCGTCGAGTCCGAGCGCGGCGATCGCCGAGCTCTCCGCCTCGAGCAGGCGGCCGTCGGCGTAGGCCTGCCGCCCGGTCCGGAGGTGGTCTGCGACCAGGAGCTGGACCTTCTGCATCTGCAGGTCGTGCTCGCCGCGCGGGTCCTGGGTCCCCCTGGCGGTCGGCATCGGGTCCTGGGAGTTCGCCGCAGCGGCTCCATCCACCGTGAAGGCGGTCTCGTCCGCGACGGCGACATTCTCCGTCTCGGGACCGAGGTCTTCGGTGGTGTCGGTGCTGGAGCAGCCGAGGGCGAGGAAGGCCAGGGGCAGGGCCAGCCACGGCGCCGAAAACAGGGACTTCTTCATGAATGCTACGTGAGCCTTCGGGGGTCAGGCCGGTGGGGGGGACAAAGGTTGATCAGGAAGCTCGAGCGAGCGACCGGCGGGCTTAATCTAGCACCCGCCGAGCGCCCGCGCCATTTTCCTTGATCCTGGGAAGACAAGGACTTGCGAGGATGCCGCGGAGCCCACTGCTCCCC
>JACNJP010000484.1 GCA_014382465.1 Planctomycetota bacterium | reverse complement strand
CGCGAGCCCGCGGCGGCGGGCGCCGGGGTCCCCGCGCTCGCCCCGGCCGGCCCGGCGGCGGGCGGCCGCCAGCCCGATCTCGCCGCCGTCGACGTCGAGCACGCCGCAGGTGCGGGCGGCCTCGAGGACATGCTCCCGGCACCCGGAGCCGCGCAGCGGGGCGTCGGGGTCGCCGCCGTGGCCGCGCACCATCCGCCGCCACTGCGCCAGGGCGCTGCCGTCGTCGAGGGCCCGGGCGCCGGCCTCGGGTTCGCCGCTCAAGCGCAGCACGAGCTGGCGCAGGTCAGGCGGCCCTGCGCCGGAGAGGCACTCGAGCGCCTCCTCGACCTCCAGGGCGTTGCCAACGGCCCGCCCGAGCGGGCGCGACATGTCGCTGAGGTAGGCGCGGGTCGCGACCCCGGCGCCGTTGCCGACCGCCACCAGCGAGTCCGCCAGCTCACGGGCGGCGGCTTCGGTGGGCATGAAGGCGCCGCTGCCGAACTTGACGTCCAGCACCAGCTCGTCCAGCCCCTCAACCAGCTTCTTGGACAGGATCGAGGCCGTGATCAGCGGCACCGACGGCACGGTCTGGGTCTCGTCGCGCAGGGCGTAGAGGATGCGGTCGGCCGGCGCCAGGGCGTCGGTCGGGCCGTTGATGAAGCAGCCGGCATCCGCCAGCACCCGCCGCAGCTCGGCCGGTCCGAGGTCGGTGCGGTAGCCGGGGACCGCCTCGAGCTTGTCGAGGGTGCCGCCGGTGATGCCCAGGCCCCGGCCCGAGAGCATCGGGACGCGCTTGCCGAGCGCCGCCCACAGCGGCGCCAGCACCAGCGACACCTTGTCGCCGACGCCGCCGGTGGAGTGCTTGTCGACGAAGGGGCCGGCGAGCCCGTCCCAGCGCAGCGACTCGCCGGACTCGGTCATGGCCCGGGTCAGGGACACGGTCTCGGCGGCGGTCATGCCGCGGAGGAAGACGAAGGCCAGCCAGGCGGCCGCCTGCGGCCGGGTGACGCTGCCGTCGACCACTCCCTGGATGAAGGCGCGCAGGTCCTCCTCGGACTGCGGCCGGCCTTCCCGACGGTCTTCGAGCCAGCGGTCGATCACGGGCCGCATGATGCCCGGGCGCGGGGCGCGAAAAAAGGGCCTTGCGCCGCTCGCCCTGCGGCCTATCCTACTTCACCAAGTTGAGAATGATTCTCAATAACATGATCCTGGCCGCCCTCCCCGCCCTGCTCCTGACGGTCTCCTTGGCCGCCCAGGCGCCGCCTTCCGACGCCCCGCTCGCGCGGGTGGAGCGGCGCCTCGGGCTGATGGGGACCGGCCTGGCGCTGGTCGTGGAGGCCCCCGACCGCCCGACCGCGCTGGCGGCCTCCGAGGCGGCCGTGCGGGCCCTCCTGGCCGCCGAGCAGCGCCTCAGCACCTGGATCCCCGATTCGGAGATGTCGCTCCTCAACGCGGCGCCGGCCGGGGTCTGGCATGCGGTCAGCCCGGCCCTGTGGGCCGACCTGGAGGCCGCGCTCCGCTGGAGCCGCGACACCGGCGGCGCCTTCCAGCCCGTCATCCGGCCCCTGGTCGACGCCTGGGGCCTGCGCAGCGGCGGTCGGCGGCCTTCGGCGGTGGAATTGGAGCGGGCGCGGCTGCTGTGCCAGCCGGACGGGGTCGAATTCGGCGACCAGGGCCTGCGCCTGCTGCGGCCGGGCGCCGGCTTCGAGGAGGGCGGCTTCGGCAAGGGCCGCGGCCTCGACCTGGCCCTCGCCGCCCTGGCCGAGACTGGCGCCAGCAGCGCCGAGCTGGACCTCGGCGGCCAGCTCGCCTGGCTCGGGGACGCACCGGTCGAGGTCGTCATCGCCCATCCCCGGCGGCGCGATCAGGCCGCCGCCCACCTGCTGCTCGAGGGCGGCTCGCTCGCCACCTCCGGCAACTCCGAGCGCGGCATCCTGGTCGACGGCCAGCGACTCGGCCACCTCCTGGATCCGCGCAGCGGCCTGCCCGCCGCGGATTTCGGCAGCCTGAGCGTGTGGGCGCCCGACGCCACCGCCGCCGACTGCCTGTCCACCGGGCTCTACGCCCTGGGCGCCGACGCCGCCCTCGCCTGGGCCGAAGCACACCCCGGAATCGAAGTCCTCGTGCTGCAGACCGACGACCAGGACCGGGTCGTCGCGCGCTTCTCCTCCGGCCTCCGTTCCCGAATCCGACTCCCGAAGCAAGACCACTGAGCCATGCGCCTGCCCCTCCTCCTCCTCCTCCCGCTGATCGCCGCACCGCTGGCCGCCCAGGAGCCGCCGAGCAACAGCGAGCTCTCCCGCCGCATCGACCTGCTGTCCGAAGAGCTGGAGACGCTCCAGTTCCGGCAGCAGCCGGTCGCGGTCGAGAGCCAGTTCGGCCTCAGCCCGGCGGCCTCGAAGGTCTACGCCTCGGCGGAGGGGATCTCGATCGGCGGCTACGGCGAGATGCTCTACCAGCGCTACTCCAACTCGGCGATGGCCAACCAGTGGGACTTCTACCGCGCCATCCTCTACGTCGGCTACAAGTTCGACGAGCGCTGGGTGTTCAACTCCGAGATCGAGATCGAGCACGTCGACCAGGTGGCGCTGGAGATGGCCTACCTGGACCACCTGGTGTGCGACAGCTTCAACCTGCGCGTCGGCCACGTGCTGGTGCCGATGGGCTGGATCAACGAGATGCACGAGCCGACCACCTTCTGGAGCGCCAACCGGCCGCAGGTCGAACGCCTGATCCTGCCGAGCACCTGGCACGAGAACGCCGTCGGCGTCTTCGGCGAGGCCGGCGACTTCTCCTACCGCAGCTACCTCATGACCGGCTTCGACGCCTCGGCGCTGGGGGCCAGCCTCGGCACCAGCGGCTTGCGCAAGGCCCGCCAGAGCGGCAGCCAGGCCAAGGCCGAGAACCTGGCCTGGGTCGGCCGCCTCGACTGGAGCGGCCTCGACGGCCTGGTGGTGGGCGGCTCCGGCTACTTCGGCAAGTCCGACCAGAGCACCGTCGGCGCCGGGCCGGACTTCGACACCACCCTCTACGAGTTGCACGCCCAGTACGACTGGCAGGCGCTCCGCTTGCGCGGCCTGTGGGCCGCGGGCGAGGTGGAGGGCGCCACCACCCTGGGCAACCCCGGCGACGAGATCTCCGGCTGGTACCTGGAAGCCGGCTGGGACGTCTTCGCCGGCCAGGAGAGGGCCCTGACCCCGTTCCTGCGCTACAGCGAGTACGACCTCGCCGCCGACGTCGCCGCCGACCGCAGCTCCACCATCGTCACCGCCGGCCTGGCCTACCAGCCGATCCCGCAGCTGGTCTTCAAGGTCGACTTCCAGGACCAGGAGCACCCCGGCGCGGCCGCCGACACCAAGGTGCTCGAGTTCTCCGCCGGCTACATCTTCTGATCCCATGCTTACCGCCGCCCTGCTGCTGCTGGTCCCGCTGCTCCCCGCGCCGTCGGGGGGCGGCGGCAAGGTCTTCCTCACCCCGCAGGAGGCCTTGGACCTCGCCTTCCCCAAGTGCGCGGTGGAGAAGACCACCCACTACCTGGACGAGGAGACGCTGGAGCTGGCCGGGGAGGCCGCCGGCGGCGAGATCGCCAGCGGCGTCGTCCGCGCCTACCGCGCCACCGACAAGGACGGCGCGCTGGTCGGCACGGCCTACTTCGACCGGCACCAGGTCCGCACCCTGCCGGAGGTGTTGATGGTGGTCGTCGCACCCGACTACGAGGTCCTGCGGATCGAGCTGCTGTCCTTCTCGGAGCCGCTCGACTACCTGCCGAAGGCCAAGTGGTACGGCCAGTTCATCGGCCGGTCGCTCGGCCCGGAGCTGGCCTTGAAGAAGCAGATCCGCCACCCCGCCGGAGCCACCTTGACCGCCCACGCCACCACCGACGCCGTGCGCCGGGTCCTGGCGCTGCACCAGGCGGTCCACGGTCCCCCGCCGCAGCCGAAGGCGAAGGCCGAGGCGAAGGCCGAGGCGAAGGCCGAGGGATGAGCCGCCTCGAGGCCTGGTTCCACCAGCTCGCCAACCTGCTGGTCGGCGGCACCGGACTCGCGTACGCCTGGACCCTCTACCTGTGCCAGCCGGAGGACGAGTTCGCTCTCGTCAACCACGCGTGGCAACCGGTCTTTCACGCCGGCCACCTGTGGGCCGCTCCGTTGCTGGTGTTCAGCGCCGGAATGCTGTGGAGGCACCACGGCTGGCGCCGGCTCCGCCAGGGCGGCGACGCCGGCCGCGGCAGCGGCATCGGCCTGCTCGCGACCCTCTGGCCGATGGCGCTGTCCGGCTACTGGCTCCAGACCTCGGTCGACCTGGGCTGGCGCCGGGCCTGGCTGGTGGTCCACCTGGCGAGCTCCGGTCTGTGGGTTCTGGCTTATGCTGGACACCAGCTGCGGAGGCGAGGAGAGGGGGATGGGGCGCAGCTCTAGGAAGCTGGCCCCTTTCGGTGGCCCCTGTCCGCGCCGAAAGCCTGGGAGAATCCGGATCCTGCGCCCGGCCTCATGACCAGGCCTCGCCCGGGAACTAAGAATGGCTTTAACTGTCTACAATAAATGACCTTAGGGAAAACCAGGACCACTGAATGGGGCCGGATTCCATGTGTGGGCGCTTCACCCTGACCGCGCCGAGGGCCGACATCGCCCGCTTCCTGGCGGCCGAACTGCCGGAGGGCGAGGAACCGGCCCCTCGCTGGAACATCGCCCCCACGCAGGACGTCCTGGCGGCCGTCCAGGACGGCCCGGCCCGGCGGCTCCAGGACCTGCACTGGGGCCTGGTAGCTTCCTGGGCCAAGGACCGCTCGATGGCTGGGCGGATGATCAACGCCCGGGCCGAGACCGTGGCGGCCAAACCGGCCTTCCGCGCCGCCTTCCGCGCCCGGCGCTGCCTGGTGCCGATGAGCGGCTTCTACGAGTGGAAGCGCGAGGGCGGCCTCAAGCTGCCGTTCCACTTTTGCCGCAGCGGCGGCGGCCTGCTGGCGGCGGCCGGCCTGTGGGAGTCCTGGACCGACCCGGACGGCCTGGTGCTGCGCAGCGTGGCGCTGCTGACCACCGAGGCCAACGACCTGATGCGCCCGGTCCACCACCGCATGCCGGTGCTGCTGGACCGGGCCGGCCGGGAAGCTTGGATGGACCCCGCGGCGACGCCCACCGGCCTCCAGGCGCTGCTGGTCCCAGCGGCGGCCGGGCGGCTCGAGCGCTGGCGGGTCAGCCGGGCCGTCAACCGGGCCTCCTTCGACCAGCCGAGCTGCGTCGAACCGGCCGCGCCGGGGGGGCTGGTCGGGGATCCGCCGACCTGACCGGAGGCCGGCCGCGGATCAGTCGAGCCGGCTCTCCAGCGGGTCCTTGCCGGGCTCGACGGTCCGGCCCTCGGCCCCCGCGCCGCCCGCGCCGGCCATCTTCAGGCCCGTCACGCCCTCCCGCCAGGCCGTCAGGCCGG
>JACNJP010000177.1:3268-5406 GCA_014382465.1 Planctomycetota bacterium | reverse complement strand
GACCCCCGCCGCGGGCGGGCGCTGGCTGAGCGGCGCCGGTCGGTGATGCTCGGGGCCCGTCTGGTAGACAAACTCGGGCGCCGGGTCGGGGGCGCCCCCCTGCTCTCGATCCCCCCCGGACGGGGGGGGGTGGAGGATCGGGACGCCACCCGCGGTTTCCTGCTCCCCCGGAGCGGCGGCGAGACCGGGGGGCGGCCGATCTGGACCGCCACCGCCGATGCCTCGGGCCTGATCGAGATGAAGGTGCCGGAGCCGAAGGAGCAGTGGAGCGTCTTTGCCCAGGCCGACGGACGGCGCATGTCGGTGGTCATGGTGGACCCGGAGCCGGGCCAGGCCGAGTACCAGCTCGGGGACATCAAGCTGGCCCCCGGGGCCACGGTGGTCGCCGCGGTGGTCGATGGCGCCGGCCGCCCGCTCGAGGGCGTGCCGGTGATGGTCAGCATCGTTTCTTTCGAGGACATGGCCGAGAACGACTTCCCGTTCCGGATCGCCAAGACCCTGGCCGACGGCACCTGCCGCCTCGACCACCTGGCCCCGGGTTCGCTCTCCTTGAGCGCCAAGCCCGCCGGCCGGCCGACCCTGAGTCTCGGTCCCTTCGAGGTCGGCGCCGGCGAGACCTCCCACCAGCGGCTGGTGCTCCACCACGCCGGCGAGATCCAGGTGCAGGTGCTCGAGGCCGGCGGCGAAGCGGCCGCCGGGGTCGAGGTCCGGGCCTCCGCCGAGGACAGCGAGCAGAGCATCTTCGGCGGCTTCCTCGAGGAGATCTGGGACGACGGCCTGGTCACCGACCAAGCCGGCCGGGTCACCCTGACGGGGATCGATCCGGCCCTGCAACACAGCGTCTCCGCCTGGCGGAACGAGGACATCAGCGTCGAGCAGGACCGGGTCTCCGCCGGCGACCGGATCACGCTGACGCTGCCGGCCTCCTGCGGGGTCCGCGGCCGGATCCTGACCGCGGCCGGCCTTCCCGCCGAAGACGCTTTGGTCCTCTTCCCGGAGTCGGAAGCGACCTGGGCCGACCTGAGCGACCTGACCACCCTCGGGCCGGACGGCCGCTTCGGAGCGGAGCTCCCGGCCGGCTCCTACGGCGTGGCCGCCCGCCACGAGAGCGGCGAAGCTGTCTTCGAGCAGCCGGGCCCGATCGAGGGACCGGTAGAGCTCGCCGACCTGGCCCTGCCGGCCGGCGGCGAGCTCGTCGTGAGGGTGGTGTCCAGCGCCGGCGGCGCGGCGGTCGACGGCTTCGACCTCGAGGAGATCGACCCGCAGCCGGACGGGGAAGAGGGACATCCGCTCGACCAGAAGCTCAGCGAGTTGGAGGACCTGGGCTACGGAAACGGCGACGGCGAACCGGACCCGGTCGAGCGGGCGCGGCTGCTCCTCTCCCGGCTGCGGCCGGCGGCGGACCCGGCCGGCCCGGGCAGGCAACGCTGGTCGGGCTTGCGCGCCGGCCCGTTCCGCTTCGCCGTGGACGCCGCCGGCTTCGTCCGCGCCGAGCACCAGCTCACGATCCTGCCGGGCGGTACCCACGAGGTCCGCGTCGAGCTGCGCCCGGCGGCCGAACTCGAGGTGCTGGTGCGGATGGCCGACGGCGCGCTGGCCGAGGGCTGGACCCTCTGCCTGGCGGCAGAAGGGGAGGAGGTCGCCGAGATGTGGCCCTGGAGCGAGGGCAGCCACTTCGACCAGAGCGACGGCGCCGGCAAGGTCCTCTTCACCGCCCTCGAGCCGGGGACCTACCTGTTGTTCGACACCGACGACTACCGCGCCAGCGACCTGCTGGGGCGCTACCGACTGCCGGCCGGGAGGACCGAGACCGAGGTGGTGCTGCCGCCGCTCTACGAGCTGACGGTGGCAGTCCTCGGTCGGGAAGGACCAGTGGCCGGCGCGGAGGTCACCCTCACCGAGGACCGGGAGGTGGACCCGGACCGGTTCTGGTTCGGCGGTGAAGACCAAAAGAACACCCGCGAGGACGGTCCGGCGGGGTTCGAGAAGCCGCGGCCCGGCAGCTATGACCTCCTCCCCCGCCGGGGGGGCGGGCCCCCCGTCCCCCCCCAGGGCGCGGGGCCGCGCACCCGGGCGCCCGCCCCCCAACCGCCCGGGCGGGCCGCGCCCGGCCCGGGCGGCGGGCGCGGCCCGGGGGC
>JACNJP010000177.1:0-3258 GCA_014382465.1 Planctomycetota bacterium | reverse complement strand
GGGGGCGGGGCGGGCGGTGTCCGAGAGGGTGCGGCGCGGCGGCTATGCCGTCCTCGCCGGCCGGGAGGGCGGGCTGCCGTTCCACGCCAGGGCCGAGGTGCCGGGCACCGGGACGCTGACCCTCGAACTGCGCGGCGTGGCGGTCGCCGGCCGGGTGGTGGGCGGGACCGGGGAGCGCCGGGTCACGCTCGAGCGGACCGCGCCCCCCGAATCGCTGTCCCCGCCCTCCGCGGACGAGGTCGACCACGGCTGGATCCGCCGCCGGGGGATGGCCTATGGCGCCGAGGCCAGCGTCCTGGCGGCGGCCGACGGCAGCTTCCGCTTCGAGGAGGTGCCCGCCGGTCACTACGAGATCCTGGTGTCGGTCGGCGACGGCTATCAGCCCGAGGTCCCCGAGATCGAGGTCGGCGGGCTGGACCTGGACGGCATCGTCGTCGTCTGCGAGGCCGCCGGCAGGATCGTCCTGCGGGTGCTCTCCTACCCCGAGGACGGCGAGGCCTACTTCCTGGCCATGCTGGCGAAGGAGGACGACTCCCCCCGCTCCACGCAGTTCATCGAGGGTGGCGGCGACTACGAATTCGACCAGCTCTCGCCCGGCAGCTACCGACTGGAGATCCTGGCCGGCGGCCAGGAGGAACCCCTCGCCACCTGGACCCTGCCGGTGAACCTGGGCCCGCCGACCGTCATCGAGTGGGTTCCACCGGACTCGTGAGTCCGCCGTAACACTCCGGACGCCGGTCGCCGAGCAGATCGTTGTTCGGCGTCACCTGCTTGTCGCGGGCGCGGGCCAGGTCGATCTGGACCACCTCGACGTGGTCGCCGTGGTCGGGGGCCTGGGCCAGGATTTCGCCGCGCGGGCCGGCGATCAGCGACATGCCGGTGAACTCGAGTTGGCGCTCGCGGCCGACCCGGTTGGCGGTCACCACGAAGTAGCCGTTGATCTGGGCGTGCACCGGCACCGCGCGCTGGGCGTAGCCGTGCAGCACCAGGTTGGCCGGGTGGCAGACCAGGTCGGCGCCGCCGAGGGCGGCCAGCCGCCAGACCTCGGGGAAGGCCCAGTCGAAGCACACCAGCATGGCGACGCGCATGCCGCGGCGTTCGATCACCGGCACGCCGAGGTCGCCGGGCTCGAAGTACAGCTTCTCGCGGTGGAACAGGTGCAGCTTGCGGTAGCTGGCGACCGGCCCCTCCGCCCCCACCAGCACCGCCGCGTTGCCGAGCAGGTCGCCGTGGCGCTCGGCGAAGCCGGTGACGACGTCGAAGCCGTGGGCGGCGCAGCGGCCGGCCAGGAACTCCAGGAAGCGGCTGTCCCCCACCTCCTCGGCGCCGGCCCACGCCTCCTCCCGGCCGGCGAAGGCGTAACCCGTGGCGCACAGCTCCGGCAGCACCACCAGGTCCGCGCCCTCCGCCCGCGCCAGCAACGGCTCCAGCCGCCGCTGCGTCTCCGCCCGGTCCAGCAGCGCCGGCGCCATCTGGATGAAAGCAACGGAAGGTGTCACGGAAGGTGTCAGGCTCATCCGGAAAGTTTCCTCACTTCGCTTGCAGCTCGATCTCCGCCAGGCCCAGAGCCGCCCGGCCGAGCTGGCCGTCCCAGACGGATAGGACCTCGACGCGCAGGTGGCGCAGGCTGACCGCCCGACCGAGGTCGAGCTCGCCCTTGCGCCGCTCGTCGCGCGGCAGCTCCAGCGAGAACTCCCGGCGGCCGTTGACCACCAGCTTCAGCGCGCGCGGCCGCGGCTGGCCCTGCCCGGCGAGGAAGTTGCCGGGCGAGGTGAACAGCAGGCGCCGTCCCTTGACCGGCTCGGCCCAGCTCAGCTCCAGCCACGGCGCGGCGTCTTCCGCGGCGCATGACCAGCCGCGCCCGAGCAGGCCGTCGGCGGCCAAGCCGGCGCCGCGCTGGTCGTCGAGCTGCGACGAGGCCTTGGCCTCGAGCAGCCGGGCTCCCCGCAGGGCGTTGCGCTCGCCGTCGCCGGCGTAGCGCAGGAAGGGCTCGTCGAGCACGTCGTGGATCAGCAGCGACAGCGGCGGACTGGTGAGCGTGCCCGCGGGCGTGTCCAGCTCGACCCACACCGCCCAGCGCCCGGAGCGCTCGAAGGCCTGCCGCCAGGCGAAGCGTCCGTCGGCCGACTCGACCTCGCCGAGCCGCAGCGACTCCCCCGGCGCCATGGAGGAGTGGCGGGTGAAGAAGCGCGCCTTGGTGCCCGGGGCTTCGCTCCGCGCCACCGTGATCACCACCGGCGAGCGCCCGGTCACGCGGATCCCCACCGGGGCCGCGTCCCCCTCGGTCTCCAGCAGGTCCGGCGTGCCGCCGCCGCCGGTCACCGCCCGCGCCGTCGCCCGCCGCAGGAACAGGATGCTCATGCAGGTGTTGAGCTCCTCGTACTCAGCCCGCACCCGCGCGCCGGTGCCGGCGAAGTAGCCCTCGTGCCAGGTGCCCTCGCGCGTCTGCGAGGCCAGCAACGCCGCCGCGCCCTCCTGGTACCAGGCGTGGCCGCCGATTTCCTCGATCCCGAGCAGGCTGCCGACGCGCTCGAGCCCGTAGAAGTGGTAGAAGCGCCACAATCGCCCCGGCGGGTTCTGGCCCAGGTTCCAGTGCTCGCCGAGCCACGCCAGCCCGGTCCCGGTGGCCTTCTCCATCCGCCGGGACAGCTCGCCGCCGAGCTTGCGGCCGGCCGCCTCGCGCGCGAACTCCAGGATGGTGATGCCGGCCGACGTCATCGACCCCGAGCCGACCGCGCCGCCGGCGCCGTAGCTGAAGCCGCCGTCCGGCGCGGAGCAGTCCAGCGCCCCCTCCACCAGCTTGCGCCAGATCTTGTCCGGCACATTCACCCCCAGCCGCTCGGCCGCCCGGAAGCCGAGGGCCGCGAACAGCGCGTTCGACAGGTCGGCGTTGCCGCCCGGGTAGCCGTAGAGCCCGCCGGTCTTCATCCAGTCCGCGAGCTGCTCGGCCACCTCGGCGGCCCAGTCCTGGTTCTCCGGGTCGTAGACGGCTTCCAAGGCCATCAGCAGGCTGCCGGCGCTGTAGGTCATGGTCGGGAACTGCGTCCGCAGGTGCGCCAGCGCCCGCTGAACCGCCGGGTGGTCCGGCGGCAGCCCCGACTTCATCAGGGTGTAGGCGCACAGGGCCGTGACGCCGCCGGGATACTTCGCCGCCCAGCCGTCCCAGGAGCCGTCGAGGAGCTGGCGGGACAGCAGCCACTCGCGGCCGCTCTCGACGGCGCGTCCGACGGTGGGGCCGTCGCCCGGTTCCTGGGCGAG
>JACNJP010000482.1 GCA_014382465.1 Planctomycetota bacterium | reverse complement strand
AGGAATCGGCTGGATTGACGGGGTCCTAGGGTCGCTGGATTGACGGGGTCCTAGGGTTCTCTGGATTGACGGGGTCCCCCTAGTATCTAGGAAGAATTAAGAGGGCTAAAAGGGCAGCAGAGAAGGCCAGAAAGAGCGGAAAGACGGGCCCGGCCAGGACCCACCGGGCCGAATTCCCCCGTGATTACACCTCGCCATCAACGCAAAAAGGCCGAATTCTGGCCGCTCTGCTCGCGCCGCCGGACCTGGTCGCCACCGGTGCCCAATTCACGCGGACGGGAGCCCCAGGAGCGGCCCCGGCGCTCGCATGGACTGTCAATTTGGCTCGGATTTCATGCCCCAGGAGGCGCGCGAGTTTGGATTGAGTCTGCCGGGTCTGCGCGCGCCCGCCTTTCGAGGAGTTATCAGGCGCCGAGTCTCAATTATCAGACCTTATTGAGACAGCGCGCCCGCCTTCCAGCTCGCCGCCGTCGCCCGCATCCCCCCGGGGCCGACCCCCGCCGATGGGCACCCCCGCCCCCAGCAAGGGCGGCCTCCTCCTCGACATCATCGAGCAGGTAACTGGTAGTCCCATCCTTAGCTGGCACAACGGGTTGTGGATTTAACCGCGCGCGCCGATTGAATCGCCCAATCTTCCTGGCTATGGTCGCGGCTGGCCCGGCCGACCAGGCCCGGGCGTTCTTTCGACCTTCATGAAAAGACGCGGCGCTTCCGGCGCTGCGCTGGCTTCAAAAAAGAAGCCGACCCTGGAAGCTGAATCCAAGGTCGGCGGAGAGGCAAGCGCGGCACTTGGTGGAACCGCGCACAAGAGACAATGGCCCGTAATACCCTGCCCAGCCCGAAAGGGCAACACCAGTTTTCCGGCCTCGAGCAGCTCCACGGACTACGGCTTCAGGGGGTCGGCGGGCTTGTGACCAGGGGGGAGCTCGGCTCCTGCCGGGGACTTCACGCCCTCGCGGTTCACCTGACGCACGGTTGCCGGAACAAGCTCCCTGGGTTTCCGCGCTCGATGAATACGGTTAACCGGATCGTCGGCCTGGCCTGGGTGCTGTGGAGGCTCAAGGGCCCCCGCTCGGATTACTTCCAGGGCGGGATCGAGTGCTTGGCGGCGCGCGCATCGGCCCTCCTGGGGATCAAGCTCCGGCCGCGCGCAATAGAGCGCGCACTAGACAGCGTTCGAGAATGCGGGGTTTCCTTCCAGTTCCGTTACCAGATCACGAGGCGGAAGCCGAACGGCGGCTATGGGGGGTCAACAACGCGGTGGTTCCTGGCGCTCCATGAACGGGACCTGCCCCTTTTCGGAGCGATCGAGCGGCATGGCGCAGAGCTTCAGGCGCACGCGCGGGAAGCCCGCCCCGGCCCGGAGAAAAACAGCGCGGGTCTGCCGATCCACAACGGGACGAACATCTCAAGCCTGTTGGACCTGAAAAGCTTCCGCTGGATCCAGCGGAAATGGCGGCCTGGATTCTTCCGCCCGGTCATGGACCAGGAGGCGCTCGACCGCCTTGTGGCAGCGGCCTACGGCCATGTCCGCGGCTCCTTAAAAACCCGCTCCATGCGGAAGCGGGAGATTGAGGACAGGGACTGGCAAGGAAACCAGAACTTGCGGGCGCTGGAGGAGGACGCCCGGCGTCACGGCGTCACGGACGCGGACCGGAGGAAGGAACGGGAGAAGGTCCAGGCCGAAATTGACGCGCTCGAGTGGAAGGGAATCTCCAGCGTGTTGCCGACTGCCTACCAGGAAAGCTCCCCGCTCGAGGGGGACCAGGCCAACACCGTTAGCGCCCACACTCCGCCCGCGGTGGCGTTCTCAAGCTTCCGGGCCGGCCCGATGCCGGAGGACGGCGGCGTTTGGGAAGCGATCTTTGCGAACCCGGCGACCCTGACGGGGACGCCATGGGAAGTGGTCATAACGACCCTGGACAAGCTCCACGGCCTGGTTGCCCAGCTTCCGGCCGTCATGCTGGAGGACCTGGCGTTTAGACTGCGCCCGTTCCGAAAGCCGGAGCAGGCCTTAGCGGCGCTCCAGAAGGCGCTGAACATTCTCGGCTACGCGGCCTAGAACCGGAGAATCTGAAATGACAGCAAAAGGGAAAGCCGCCCTCTGGGGCGGGATCTTTTTCATCGCATCGGTCCTTTTCGTGCCGTTTGGGAAATACTCCGCCGAGCACGGTTGGCTCGAGTTTTACGAGGGCCACCGGTTCGTGCTCGGCAAGTGGCGAGGTCTTGAGCAGGTGAACTTCTTAATCCTGCTGGCGGAGTGGGCAATTGTCGGCGCGGTCATCGCGGTAGCTCTCTACCTGGCCAAGCAGAAGCTCGAGGAACCCCTGCCGCAGATGGCTCGCGACGACTTCGCCGCCGGGCGGCTCGAGGCCGGCCTGGCAGCGGTGCGCGCGCTCCGCGGCGAGCTCTACCGCGCGACCGCCAGGCGGCACCGGGACGCGGCCAGCGCCCTGATCCTGGAGGCCGCCGAGAGCGATGAATTCGCCGCCGCCGACAACCTGCGCCTGCGCCGGCACTTCCTCATGGCCCACCTGTTCGAGGCCCTGGCCCTGGCCCGCGAGGACCAGGTGGAGGCCTGCCGCCAGTCGCTGCAGGCGGCCGCCACCTACGCCGACTCCCAGCACGCCCTGGTCCAGCGCACCGCCCGCCGCCTGGACCTCGGCGAGGAGCTGGTCCGGGTCCTGCTGCTGCGCCTCGACCCGCAGCTCCAGAATTGGCTCGGCTCCGCGGCCGGGGAGACGGCGGCGGAGCCGGAGCGGGAGGCGGCCGAGGCCGCCGACGAGGAAGGCTAGCCCTACTCGGCCTTGGGCAGGACCTTGACGATCTGGTACGACTGCGCCAAGCCCTCGTAAGAGAGCTGTTCGGTGCGGAAGGACTGCATGGCCTGGTTCTGGGCAGCGCGGCGGGCGGCGGCCAGCTCGCCGGGCCAGATCTTCTCCGAGTCCGGGGGGCGCCGGCCGGCCAGCCGGACGACGACGCTGGCCTGGGCGTAGTTGTTCTCCAGCGGGCCGAGGACGTCGCCGTCGAAGGTGGTCTCGAGCTTGAAGCCGACCTGGCTGCGCAGCCAGGGCCGGACCTTCTCCTCGGTCCCCCACTTCGGGTCGGCGGCGGGCCGCGCCCGGCGGGAGATCCAGTCCTGGACCTGGATGACGCGGCCGGCGGCGGCCGCGGCGGCGCCGAAGGCCTCGGCCGTCATGTTGACCGGGTCGCCCTCGACGTGGTCGGCGGGCTTCGGCAAGCCTGCGACGAAGGCCGCGGCGGCCTCGGCGGCCAGCTCGTCCTGGCGCGACTCGCGCCAGTACTCGACCACGCTGTCGCGGACCTCGGCCAGCTCCGGCAGCGAGCGCTGGACCTGGATCGTCGGACGGGCGATGTAGGCCAGGCTGTCGCCGATCAGAGCGCGGCCGTACCAGGCGTCCTGCTCGACGACGCCGAAGATCAGCTGGCGCAGGCCGGCGTGGCCGATGCGCGGGAGCTCGGCCAGCTCGGCGGCGGCCACCGGCTCGGGGTAGCGGACCAGCTCGACGCCCTTCTCGGCGGCGAAGGCCTCGAGGTCGGTCTCGGCGGTCAAGCTCGACGCTAGGCGCAGGGCGGCGTCGTTGAGGCGGTAGTGCTCGACGACCTGGGCCCGGACCTCCTCGAGCGGCTTGATCGGGCTGGCGTCGTACTCCGGGTCGTCCTGGTCGCGCAGGTAGAGCTCGAACTTGCGCATGTCGTAGAAGCCGGCCAGGTCCTCCTCGGCGGGCTCGTCGGGGCTTGTCCAGGCCTTGACCGCGTCGGTCATCAAGGCCTCGGCGCTGACCACCAGGGCGTCGAAGGCCAGCCGCTCCTCGTTCTCCAGCTCGGACTTCTGGACGAAGCTGAGGCCGTCGGCGTAGAAGGCGGCCAGCTCCTCCTCGGTCGGCTCGAGGGCCGCGGCGGCGTCGGCGAAGTCCTCGCCGCGGAAGCTGAGGAATTCCAGGCGGAGCTCCTCGTTGTCCTTCGCCCACCGCTCGATGGCGTCGGCGTCGGTGACCACCCCAGCGCCGCTGGCGAGCAGCCGCTCGACCATGCTGACCCGCAGCAGGTTGCGCAAGTTCTCCTCGAAGTCCCGGGCGGTGGCGTAGCCCTGGTTGCGCCAGAACTGGCGGTACTGGTCGAGGCCGACCTGGCGCATCTGCAGGATCATCTGGATGTTCATCTGCAGGTCCTGGTCGGTGACGTAGACCTCCATCTCGTCGGCCAGCTTGCGCAGGGCGGCGTAGGCCAGCACCTCGTTCTCGTCGGCGTTGGACCGCTGGTTGCTGATCAGCCGCGACTGGGCGTTCATCAGCATGTTGGCCTGGCGGTAGTCCTCGACCGAGATCGAGTCCTCGCCGCTCGGCAGCACCAGGGTGGCGACGGCGCCATCGGACGGCGCCATGAGCTGGCGGAAGACCGCCGTCATCGGGCCGGTGACCGTGAAGATCAGGAGGCAGAAGATCGCCAGCCCCAGCAGGAGGACGGTGTTCTTCTTCTTGGGTGCGCCTTCCTCCGCGCCGCCACGAGGCTGGACGTGGGCGGAAAAATCGGGCTTGTTCTTGCTCTGCGACTTGCTCATCGGGGCTTCGCCGGAAATCCGGAGTCCGGAAGTCTACCAGCCCCCTCGGGGGGCCGGGTCAGACGCTTTGGTGACCTGAGGCCGGAGAATCAGGAGTGGGGGCGGCCACGGCGATCGCTTCGGCCGCGGCGACGGACTCGGCTGGCTCGGCCGGCTCGGCAGGGGGAGCCTCCACCGGGACCGCCAGGCGGCCGGCCTCGGGGAGCTCGTCGAGGCCGCGCAGGCCGAAGCGGTCGAGAAACTCGCGCGTGGTACCGTAGAGGAAGGGCCGCCCGGGCAGGTCGGCCCGCCCCAGGATCCGGGCCAGCCGCAGGTCGAGCAGGTGCCGCAGGTGCGGCCCGCTCTTGACGCCGCGGATGGCGTCGATGTCGGCCTTGAGCACCGGCTGGCGGTAGGCGACCAGCGACAGCACCTCGAGGGCGGCCGGACCGAGGCGGTCCTGGTGGACCTTCTTGCGCACCGAGATCAGGGCCTCGGCGACGTCCTCGGTGGTCAGCAGGCGGTAGGCCTTGCCGACCTGGCGCAGCGTCAGCGGCAGCCCGCGCTGGCTCATCCAGTCCTCGAGAGCATCCAGGTACTGCCGCGGGCTATGGCGCTCGGCGGCCGCCGCGGGGGCCTCGGGGTCGTCCTCGACCGCCACCTGCGGGAACAGGACCTCGCGCACCCGGTCCAGGGTCACCGGCTCGGGCGAGGCGAACAACAACGCGAAGAGCAGGCGCAGCTCCTCGGGGTCGATCGCGGTTTCAGGGCCGTTCAAGGGGGACCAAGGCGGGAGTCGGGGCCTCGATTGCCGGCCCAGCGCCGGCGGGCGGATACCGGCGGGGCCTCTCCCCCCAC
>JACNJP010000480.1 GCA_014382465.1 Planctomycetota bacterium | reverse complement strand
GCGGCGGCTGGTCGGGTCGCGGCGCCCGATCCCGGCCATCGAAAGCCCCCCGGCCGGGGCGACGCCGCCCCCGGTGCCCCACAGCATCAGCGCCCCGCCCGGCGAGCCCGCCACCGCCGCCACCTTGCCCGGCGTCAGGAAGATGCCGACGCCGATGATCGCCCCGATCGCCACCGTGGTGGCGTGCATGCTGCCGAGGCTGCGGCGGGGGGTGGGGGCGGTCACGGTGAGTAAAAGTAGTGGAATCGCCGTAGCCTGGCTCTCAGAGCACTGAATCCCCTTCTCCGAGCATCCGCAGCGGTACCACCTCGGTGCGGTCGCCGAGCGCATACCGCTTCTCTCCGGGGTAGACCACGACCACCCTGGAGAGGCCAAGATCCTCCAGCGCGATCCGGATCGAGGGCGTCATCCGCGGCGCATCGCTGCGCTTGCACTCGATGCCGATCCACTCGCTGCCGCGGCGCAGGAGGAGATCGATCTCGGCACCTTGGTGGGTGGCCCAGAAGGAGGCTTCGTCATGCGGCTCCGTCTGCAGGATCTGCTCGATCACGAATCCCTCCCAGGACGCGCCCGCTTTGGGGTGCGACAGGAGTTCCTTCTCGCCGCGCAGGCCGAGGAGCTGGTGCAGCAGGCCGCAATCGCGGACGTAGACCTTCGGCGACTTGACCTGGCGCTTGCGCAGGCTGGCGTGGAACGGCGGGAGCTGCCGGATCAGGAAGGCGTCCGTCAGGAGGTCGAGGTAGCGCCGGGTGGTCGGCTCGCTGACCCCCAAGGTCCGGGCTGGGTCGGCCGCGTTCCAGGTCTGTCCGTGGTAGTGGGCGAGCATCGACCAGAACCGACCCAGGGTGACCGCAGGGATCCGCACACCCCAGCGCGGGAAGTCACGCTCGAGCAGGGTCTGGATGAATTCCCGCCGCCAGGTGGAGCTCGCCTCCTCGTCGGAAGCCAGGAAGGAGCGAGGGAATCCACCACGCAGCCAGAGGGTCGTCGCGTGGTCCGCGCCGAGCTCGGCGAGGGTGAATCCGCCCAGGGTGATCCGCTCGACCCGGCCTGCGAGGCTCTCGGAGGATTGTCGCAGGAGCTCACCCGAGGCGCTGCCGAGGAGGAGGAACCGCGCCGGCGCCTCAGGCCGGTCGGCGAGAACGCGCAGGACGGGGAAGAGGTCCGGGCGCAGCTGCACTTCGTCGATCACGACCAGTCCGCGCAGGCGGCCCAAGGCGGTGACCGGTTCCTCCAGTCTCGCCAGGGAGGTGGGATCCTCCAGGTCGAAGTAGTTCAGAGAATCCGGCGCCAGGATCTGACGGGCGAGCGTTGTCTTGCCGCACTGCCGGGGACCGTCGAGCATCGTGACCGCGTTCCGGTCCAGGGATCGCTCCAGCCGGCTCAGGGATTGCCGTCGGTGGATCATGGCGTGAGATTACCATGAAAAATGAATACTTATGATCTGAATTTCATGGGAAAACCCAATTCGGCTTTCCTGCGTGGCCTTTCCTCGCAGGACCCAGGCGCTGGCAGGGGCTCAGAAGGCCATCCCCACCGACACGAACACCTGGAAGCTCTCGTCGACCGGCCGCTGGTCGGGGTTGTAGCCGAAGTCCAGGCGCACCGCGCCGACCGGCAGCAGGTAGCGCAGGCCGAGGCCGAGGCCGTAGCGGAAGTCGTCCAGGTAATCGCTCGTGGTCAGCCCGACGTTGCCGGCGTCGACGAAGGCGCCGCACCACAGGTTGCCGCCGAGGCTCTGGCGCAGCTCCAGGTTGATGGTGGTGAAGGTCTCGCCGCCGATCGGCTCTCCGAAGGGGTCGAGCGGGCCGAGCTCGGACTCGTCGAAGCTGCGGACCGAGCTCTCGCCGCCGTTGAAGAAGCGCTCCTGCAGCGGGATCTCGGCCGTGCCGCCGGTCGGCACGATCACGCCGGTGCGGAAGCCGGCCGCCAACAGGGTCTTCTCCCGCTCGTTCAGCGGCAGGATCTTCGCCAGGCTCAGCCGCGCGCGCACGAATTCAAGCTCGCCGATCCAGGCGTCGAGGCCGCGCTCGACCTGGAAGCGGGCCATCGAGCCGTGGGTCGGGTTGAAGACGTCGTTGCGCGAGTCCCAGGTCGGCTCGACCGCGAGGCTGAGGATGCTGACGTCCTCGGCCAGGCTCCCGGTGCCCGGCCGCACCTGCACCGACGAGACGTTCGACTGCCGCAGGCTGAGGCCGCCCGCCAGCGCGAAGTCCTTGGTGAACTCCTTGCTGAACATCAGCGCCCCGCCGAACTCCTCGCGGGTGAAGGAGGGCTCGCGGCGGCGGCGGAAGAACACCGGGATGTCCATCTCCACGTCGCTGCCGACGAACCACGGGTCGGTGACGCCGACCAGCGCCGAGTAGCCGACCTGCGACATCTCCAGCACGCTGCGGAACTGACGGCCGGTGCCGAAGATGTTGCGCTCGCGGAAGCCGAACTCGAGCCGGGCGCCCTCGTAGGAGCCGTAGCCGGGCTCGATCATGACCTCCTTGGCCTTGGCCTCCTCGACCTGGATCACCAGGGTCCGCTCCTCCCCCTCGCCCTCCAGCGAGAAGTCGATGCGCGCGAACAGCCCGGTCTCGAACATCGAGCGGAAGCTGGAGTGCTCCTTCTTCTGGCTGTAGAGGTCGCCCTTGCGCAGCTTGATCCGCTCGCGGACGAAGGCCGCCGTGGTGCGCACGTTGCCGCGCACCTCGACCCCGGTGATGGTCACCTGCGGGCCCTCGGTGACCTGCAGCGACAGCCGCACCGCGCCGGTCTCGGGGTTGCGCTCCTCGGTGGTCTGGATCGCGGCGTCGGGGAAGCCCTCGTTGCCGTAGACGGTGAGCGCCGCGGTGCGGGCCTCGAAGGCGCGCCGCGGGAAGAACGGCTTGCCCCGCAGGGGGTCCACCGCCGCCTCGAGGGCCGCCAGCGGCAGCCGCTCCACGCCCTCGAACTCGATCTTGCGGATGCGGTACTGGACCCCCTCGCGGATCCGCACCAGCGCCTCGACCTGGGTGCGATCGGCGTTGAAGCTCAGCTCGGGCGCCTCGACCACCGCGTCCAGGTAGCCGATCCCCCAGTAGGCGGCCGTGATGCCGCCGGCGGCGCCGCTGACGGTGCTGGCGAAGTAGTACGGACCGCCCTCGAGCAGGTCGCTGCCGGCGGGGATGAAGAAGCCGCGCACCTGGTCCTTGGTCAGCGCCTGGGCGCCCCACACGCGCACCTGGCCGAGCTTGCAGCGCGGGCCCTCCTGGACGATGAAGGTGGCCTGGAGCTTGCCGCCGGAGCGCTTGGTCTTGTAGCGCACGCGAGCGTCCGGCCAACCGAGGCTGCGGTAGTACGACTCCATCATGAAGGCCGCGTCGTCCACCTCGGCGCGGCGGTAGCCCTTCCGCTCGAGGTCGTAGAGCTCGTCCACCGCGGCCTTCTCCAGGTCGCGCTGGCTGATCGAGTCGTTGCCGCGGAAGTGCAGCTCGTAGCCCTCCAGGGCCGCCGGCTCCTGCGCGGCGCCCGGCCCCGGTTGGGCGGGGTCCTGGACCAGGGCGATCAGCAGCGCGGCGAGCATCACGGGTAGCGGATCAGCAGCTTGATGCCGATGTTGAAGTCGCCGTAGGAGTCCTTCTCGCTCTCGAGGTAGAGCGAGTCGTCGTCGAACAGGAACTGGTTGAAAAGGCGGAAGCGGCCCTCGATGGTGTCCTCGCCCTGACGGGTGGTGTCTCGCCCGGTGTAGACCTCGAGGCGGTCGAGCACCGACTCCTCGGCCTCGGTCGACTCGTCGCCGAAGAAGGTGGCGAGGAAGTCGCGGGCCAGGTAGATGGCGACGCTGCTCATGGCGCCGCCGGCGTCGACCCGCTCGGCCGGTGGCTGGCCGGTGGAGACGAACAGGATCAGCTCCTCCTGGGTCAGCGGCGGCACCGAGCTGAACAGCACCTCGGGCTGGTCGTAGGGCCCGGTGACGAGCATCTCGACGTCGTAGCCGTAGCGGCGCATGCCGCCGCGGAGGCTCAGCCGCGGCCGGAAGGGGTCGTTGGGCAGGAAGCGCACCACGCTCGGCTGCAGCACCAGCCGGGTGGCGGGCAGGTCCATGACCATCGAGTCGAGGTAGACCTCGCCGAGAACCACCGGCACCTCGCCGGTTCCGGTCAGCTTCAGCTCCGGCCGCAGGCGGCCGCGGGCGACGTTGTTGCGCAAGAGGAAGCCGTCCTTCGAGGTCACCTCGACGTCGAAGCGGAGCTGGTCGAGCGGCGGCGCCAGCGAAAAGAGCTGGAGGCCGCCCGGCCGCGGCGGCGCCGGGGCGCCGATCGGGATCCGCAGGAAGTCGATCTTCTTCACCAGCTTGCCGTCGGTGACCTTGACCTTGCCCTGGGCCACCGCCTGGCTCAGCGGGCCGGTGATCCGGAGGTCGGCGTTGGCGCGCAGCTTCACGCCCTGGGCGCGGTAGAGCAGCAGGTCCTTGCCGCGGAAGGCCAGGTCCAGCACCGGCTCCTCGACCCCGGCGTAGCGGACGCTGCCGGTGACCTCGAAGGGCTCGGCGCCGAGCTCGCCGGCCAGGCTGTCGATGGTGATCAGCTCCTTGTCGAAGCGGCCGCGGAGCTCGAGCGCGGTGAAGGCCGCCAGACCGGGGGTGGCCAGGCGCAGGGTGGCGTCGGTGAGCTGGACCTCGCCGCGGAAGTCGAGCTGGTCGAGCGGCCCTTCCAGGCTGATGCTGGCCTGCGCGCCGCCCTCCGCCCGCTGGATGTTCGGCAGGCCGGTGATCCAGCTCAGGTCGGGGACCCGGACCTCGGCGGCGCCGGTGAGCGGGCCGGGCACGATCGGCAGGCCGTCGAGCAGGTCCTGCAGGCTGGTGGCCAGGGCCAGCGAGGCCTGGGCGTCCACCTGGGCCAGCTCAGAGCGCACTTCCAGCTTCTCGAGCACGGCGGCGCCGTCGGCCCAGGAGAAGACGGCGTCGAGGTCGGCGGTCTCGAGCGGGACCTCGCCGGTCGGCAACTCGGTCCTCAGGCCGAAGCCGTGGATCTCGCCGTCGACCCGCAGCCGGTCCCAGGCGCCGCTGAGGCTCAGCCCGGCGCTGACGCTGCCTTCGATCGTCGGCAGCGCGCCGAAGGGCGCGGCCAGCGCGGCCGCCGCAGCGAGCTGCATGCGTCCGAGGTCGACCCGGAAGTCCACCGGACCGGGGGCGAGCAGCCGCGCCGGATCGAGCGACAGGGGCAGGCGGCCGGCGGCCGACAAGGTGGCGCCTTCGGCTTCGGCGCGCAGTTCCTGGACCTCGAGCAGGTCCCCGGCCTGGCGCGCGCGCAGGGTCAGCCGGATCGGCGGGGCCGGGTCCGCGCCCCCCGCCCGCTCCCCCGCCCCGCCGGCGCGGGGGCCCCCCCGCGGCCCCCCCGGGCCCCCCCGCCCCCCGCCGGCGCGGCCGGCGCGCCCCCCCGCGCCGAGTGGGGGGCGGCGCC
>JACNJP010000478.1 GCA_014382465.1 Planctomycetota bacterium | reverse complement strand
CCGGCACCGGCAGGCACAGGAGGATGCGCGATTGCGGGGCCAACTCGCGGAAGCGGCCGATCAGCTCGCGCGTGTCCGCTTCGAAGGAGGCGCCGTGCGGATCCCAATTGACCCGCTTGGAGTCGTTGGTGCCGAGCTTGATGACCACCACGTCCGGCTGCCACTCGAGCGCCTGTCGCGCCTCGGCGGTCCCGGTCCACGGCTTGTTGCCGTTCGTCAGCATCGTCGCGCCGCTGACGCCGAAGTTGCGGATTTGGTGGTCGTTTCCCAGTAGGTGGTTGAGCAGCAACAAATAGGTGGTGCGCGCGCGGTCCGGAAGCCCGGATCCGAACGTGATCGAGTCGCCGACGCAGGCCACCTTGATGGGGGCGGCTTCCTGCGGCGGAGCGGCGCCGAGCGCCAGACCAGAGATCAGGAGGCAAAGGGAGGCGGCGGGGAGGCAGTGGACCATGGGGTCTGCGTTCACGGAGTTTCCGCGGGCGCAGTGTAGGCGCCCTTTCCGGTCCCGAACGGCAGCGGCGGGGAACGCGAATCGAGAAACGGCCGATTCCCTGAGCGCTAGACTGAGGTCGTCCCGAGATTCCCCGCGGCTCGTTTCCATCTGATGCGGACCTGGCTCCTCCCGTTCTTGCTGCTGTTCACCGCTGCGTGCGGCGACTCGGCTGGAATCCAAGCGAAGGAGCTGCTCGCCCGTCTCCACGCCGGGTCATCCGACCTACCGCCCGACCCGTGGTTGGCGGTGGATGAAGACGGTTCCGTCTGGTGCTCCAGCGGCAAGCTGTGGTGGCCGGGCGCGAGCAGTGAGGGCCGCGTCGATCCCTTCCTCAGAGGTGCGCCTGACGAGTACTGGCGCCTCGCCGACTGGCTGACGGAAGTCGCGGCGCCGGCCATGCCGGTCGAGGAACGGGAGTACTGGAACGCGGACTGGCCGGTCCGCGGCGGCGTGCTGCGGATCTGGGTCCATCCAGATGCTTCCCTCACCAGCCTGGGCGAAGTGCAGCAGGGATGCCTGCGGCCGGGTACTGGGATCTACCGCTTCGAACTCCCGCTCGGCGCCGGCGCGGAGCCCGCCCAGGGCATGCTGATCCTTGAGGGCTGCCGTTGGGGTTTTCCGCCGAAGGCCGAGGTCCATCTCCGCGTGCGATCCGGACGGAATCCTCTTCGAGAGGAAGCCCGTTCCTCACTGGACCGGTGGTGCCAGCTTTCGTTCACTGTCCAAAGATCGGAGGAGCGGAGGCTGCCATTCCAGATGGAGGGCTTCACGGCCTGGCTGGAAGAGCTGGAGGCTGGGACGGAGGTCAGGGTCAATTGCGAGCCGGGAATCCGGTTCCATCAGCTCGTCCCCGTACTGGAGCGGATCCGCGACCGGCCTGGACTCCAGCTTTGCGCGATCGCCCAGATCCCGGTCGCCCGTCGGTCACTCCTCTTCGAGGATTGAGCCTTCTCGGTCGGTGGACTCCTCGGGGCTCAGCCGCCAGGCCCCTTCGGCTGGGCCTCCGGCGAGTCCAGCGACCACCCCGCGCGCTTCGAGCCCGGCATTCTCCTCCGCGGTGCGCCCGAGATCCTCGCGCAGCACCTCGGCGCCATTGGGGAAGGCCTCGCCCTCGGTTTGCGGCCTGTCGCAAGAGTCGAAGATCGTGCCACGCGGTAGGACTTGGTGTCGTCCATCTGGGTGGCGAATACCCGCGAGGAAGCCATGACTTTGATTCGCGCCCTTTTCCTGCTCACCGCCCTTTCCGCTTGCGGTTCGGACCTGAAGACCCCAGTCCGCTACGCCGTGCGGCCAGTGGTCCAAGCTTCACTCCCGCCGATCCCTGCCGACCAGGAGGAAGCCCGGGCGATGTGGGAGCAGCTGCTCCAACGCCACGCCACTGCGGAGGCCATGGCTATCGAGGTGCGTTGCTCCGGCCAGGCCGGTTTCGTGATCCAGTTGGAGGGCAGGTTCGACCGAGCGGGGAACGGTCGCATGACCTTCTCCTCACGCTCCGAAGGCGAGTGGGAGGACTGGCCCGAGACCACGGTTTACGCCCGGGACTCGGTGTTCACCTGGAGTCGGGTGAAAGGACAAGATTGGTATGACTCGAAGGACGAGGACGGCTGGGTCCCGTTCGATCTCAAGGGGCTGGGCTTCCTCGCGCGAGATCTCGATATCTCCTTTCTCGCTCCCTTCGCCGGCGAGGAGGCTCCCGAGCCGAGCGCGGTCACTTTCCTGGCAGGCCGTGCCGATCATCCTCGGTGGATCGGATTGCGGCTGGACTACCGGGAATCCCTCCCGGACGGGATCGTCCTGAGCTGCCACGAATCGATCTGGCTCGACGAGGACGGCGTCCCGATGGAATCGGAGGTCGTCCGAGCCCCACCTTCCGTGCGAGGCGCCAAAGTCCAGATCACATTCCATCAGCACCGATTGGGGGATGCTGCAGAGGTCCTCCGGCCGGAAGATCGCTTACCCGAGGAGGTCCAGGCCCCGCCGCCCTCGCTACCCAGGTGGGGCTATGCGCGGACCGGGGGCCGAGGACCGGCCGTGGAGGAGTCCGCCGCCTCGAGGAGGCTGAAGCGCCTCCTGGAATCCATCCGGAGTGCGGTCCGGATCAGGCTCGTCGCCTCCACCGCCTCGACGGACGACTTCGGCGCAATGACTGGCGCGTACTCCTGTCTTCTCCATGACTCGGGCAAGTCATTGTGGGAATGGGATCGTCGCGGGTGGTTCGTCCACTTCGTCGAGGAAGCGACCGACACGGACGACTGGTACCCACGCGTTCATGGCGATGGCAGGTCCACGCTCTGGTGGACCCTTTCGCCAGACGGAAAGAGGGTGTCCGGATCCCATGACCTCCGTGGCCAGGAGGCCCTCCTTTCCCAGATCGACCTCCTTCCCATGCGCGCATGGATGGCGAGCGGTCCGATCACGGATCTGGAGAGGGTCACCCGGCTGTCGAATTGGGCAAATGGCATCGAGGTCTATCAGGTCGAATGGTGGGAGGAGGACTCCTGGGATCCGGAGGAACCCTCCTGGACCGAGACGCTGGTCTTCTCTCCATCGGGGGAGCTCAAGGAGCTGAGGGGAGTAGCGAGCCAGGGCATCGTATTGAAGGTGTCCCTGCGCATTCAGAGCCTCGATCTCTTCGAGTCGATCCCCTGTCCGTTTCCTCCACCGCGGCCACTCCGTTGCTTCGGCGGTTTGAGAGGGTTTTGGCCTCAGATCTACATGTAGCAGCGCCAGCCTTCGCCCCTGACCACCGCACGCCGAACGCGAACATTCGTTGGACCACGAAGGGGGTCGTCAGGCACGACGACGCCCAATGGTGTTTTCGGTCATCAGTCGCTGACCTGGTTCAGCGGTACATTACCCCGCTCAGCTACCCACTCTTCCTCGGCCAGCCGGCAATCCGGGCAGAAGCGAACCCGAGCATAGGACTTCCCGTCAGCCTCAGATCCATCCGCGACCCCGGCCATGGCATGGGGGAACCGGTCTGCTGCGGCGCTCGCATCCCCCTCGATGGGATTGTCGTAATCGATATAGCCATAAAAGACTCCTAGGACATCTTCCTCGAGGATCCGGCTGTGGACGGCGCAATCCGTAGCCTCGCCCCTGAGGTCGGCGATCGAGGACTTCGACAGATCGGCCGGTCGAGCGGCCTTGTGCAGGCCGAGTGCGATGCAGATGGTGAGGACGCCGCCGATTCCCAAAAGAAGTCTTACCCAGTTCATCATGTCATCTCTCCATGGCTTGGAAGGACGAAACCACCACCTCACGGATAGGGAGAGGTGCGACGCCCAGTCATACCATGAACGCCCTCGAGGAGAAGTTCGTGGCAAGGATTCTGCCGCTCTCGATCCAATTCGGATTCACCCCTTCGCCCCCGACAGCCGCACGCCGCGGACGAACACCTTCTGGAACACGAAGTAGACCAGCACGCAGGGCGCCAGGACCATCGAAGTGCCGGCCATCAGCCACTCGACCGCCACGCGGTAGCTCTGGTTGAAGGCGGCCAGCGCCAGGGTCAGGGTCTGGTTCTCCTCGGAGTTGAGGTAGATCAGCGGCGACCAGAAGTCGTTCCAGGTTGCCAGGAAGGTGAAGATCGCCACGGTGCCGACCACCGGGCGCGCCAGCGGCAGCATGATGCGCCAGTAGACGCCCCAGAAGCGGCAGCCGTCGACGCGGGCGGCCTCGACCAGCTCGTGCGGGATCGAGAGGAAGAATTGGCGGAACAGGAAGATGAAGAAGGGCGCGCCGCCGAGGACCGTGGGCAGGATCAGCGGCCAGTAGGTGTCCACCATGCCGAGTTGGCGGAAGAGCAGGAACTGCGGAATCGCCAGCACCTGCGGCGGCAGCATCATCGTCGCCAGCACCAGCAGGAACAGGCCGTCGCGGCCGCGGAAGCGCAAGCGGGCGAAGGCGTAGCCGGCCAGGCTGCAGCAGAAGAGCTGGCCGAGGATGCAGGCGATCGTCAGCAGCGTGGTGTTCCACAGCAGCCGCGGGAAGTCGCCCATGGTGGCGGTGGCCACCGGGTAGTTCTCGAAGTGCGCGCCCTCGGAGAAGTCGAACAGGGTGTGGCCGAGCGCGCGGCCCTGCGGCTGAAGGCTGGCGCTGAGCATCCAGACCAGCGGCCAGAGGAAGGCCAGCGCCAGGGCGAGCAGGAGGAGGCGATGCAGCCAGCGGCCGCCTCGGGTGGGGGAGGCGCCGCTCATCGTCCCGCCCCCGCGTAGTGCACCCAGCGCTTCGAGCCGCGCAGGACGATCAGCGTCAGCACGAACACGCCGCCGAACAGCACCCAGGCCAGCGTGCTGGCGTAACCCATCCGCAGGAAGCGGAAGCCCTGCTCGTAGAGATAGAGCGCCAGGAAGCGCGAGGCGTTCCCCGGCCCGCCCTGGGTCATGACGAAGGGCTGGGCGAAGAGCTGGAAGGCGTTGATCAGGCCGATGATCAGGTTGAACAGCAGGATCGGGCCGAGGGCCGGCAGGGTGACGTGCCACAGCCGCCGCAGCGGGCTGGCGCCGTCGACGCGCGCCGCCTCGTGCAGCCGCGGGTCGACCCCTTGCAGCCCGGCCAGGAACACCAGCATCTGGGCGCCGACGGTCCACAGGCTCATCAGGACGAAGGCCGGGATGACCGCCGCCGGCTGCTTCAGCATCGGCTCGAGCAGCAGCCGCCACAGCGAGCCGAGGATCACCGGGCTGATGATCGTCGGCAGGTAGAAGATCGTTCGGTAGACCCCGGCGCCGCGGCCGCCGCCGTTGGCGAGCAGCGCCAGGCCGAGCGCGGTGGCGAGCTGCAGCGGCACCGCGAAGGCGGCGTAGACCAGGGTGACGCGCACGCTGTCGTGGAAGGTCTCATCGGCGCCGAGGCGGGCGTACTGGGCCAGCCCCATCCAGCGGGCGCGGCCGGGGTCCTGGGTCGGCGACCACCCCGAGAAGCCCAAGAGCGCCGACACCACC
>JACNJP010000476.1 GCA_014382465.1 Planctomycetota bacterium | reverse complement strand
CAGAGCTGGGGCGGCGTGGTGCGCGTCTTCCCGGCGGTCGGCGAACGCTGGCGGGAGGCCTCCTTCGACCGCCTGCGGGCGCAGGGCGGCTTCGAGGTCAGCGCCCGGCGCGCCGGCGGGCGGACCGCGGAGGTTCGGATCGTGGCGACGGTGGACGGCAGCTTGAAGCTGCTCGACCCCTTCGGCGCCTCCGGGGGGCGCTGGCAGCCCGAGCCGGTCCGTGAGGGGGAATTCCTGGTGTTCCCGATGCGGGCCGGCGACAGCCTCGAAGGGTCGGTCGCCGGCGGTTGAGCCGCGAGACCTACTGCAGGATCAGCCGGACGAAGCGCGGCCGGTAGATGTCGGCGTAGGTGAAGTGGTCCCAGAAGCTGCCGCTGGTGTTGACGTTGAAGCTGATCAGCAGCTCGCCTGGGTCCGACAGGTGCGGGTGGGCCTTGGCGTGGTAGGTGAACAGCCCAGGCGGATTCGACGGCACCGGGATGTCGTAGATCACCGTGAAGTCGCCCCACGGGCCCTGCGGCGCCGGCGCGCTGCGCACCGCGATCTTGCGGCTGATGGTGTCGAGCATGAAGACCATCAGGTAGCGGCCGTCGGCCAGCGGCGTGACGCTCATCTCGGTGCTGATGCGGCCGGCGACCGGCCGGCTGTCCTCGAAGTCGCCGGACCAGCCGGCGCCGTCCCAGAAGCGCCAGGCGGCGAAGTTGGCGAAGTCGGCCCGCGGCACGCGCGAGACGATCGCCTTCTTGCTGAGGGCGTCCTCCTGCACGCCGTAGACGTAGACGAAGCCGTCGGGGTGGGGCGCGCCGGCTTCGACGGTGTTCTCGAGGACCGCGCCGCCGAGGGCGAGCTGGCCGCGGATGGGGGTCTCGGGCCGCCAGAAGGGCGTGTCGCGCTGCTGCGCGCGCGGGAAGGGCGGCCGGTCGGTCAGCGGGATCGAGATCAGGCAGACGCCGTGGCGGCTGAAGGGCGGCGGGTCGCTGTTGAAGCGGCCAGCGAAGAGGTGCAGCTGGCCGTCGATGGCGACGCCGTCCTTCATCCAGTAGAAGTCGCCCGGCTGGGTGTTGGGAGTCGCGGGCCGGAACACCGCCGCCGGGCTGCCGTTGACGGTCCCCCAGTCGAAGATGATCCTGCCCGGCGCCGGTCCGACTCCCGCCGGCAGGAAGGCGACGGTGTTGTTGACCAAGGTCGTGCCGCTGAGGCGGTGCCCCTGCGGGTCGACGTCGCCGATGAAGGTGTCGCTGAAGACGAAGAAGCTGGCGGCCAGGGAGCCGCGCCGGTCGTCGCCGTTGAGCGGGATCGAGTAAATGCCGTCGGCGCCGGTCCAGCCGCTGCTGCGGTCGAAGACGCCGGTCCACTGCGGGTGGGGCTCGACGGTCCAGGTGGCTTGCGGGGCGGCGAGGAGGAGGGCGGCGATCAGGAGGGGCATGGCGGCTCCACCTTAACCGACGGTATTCTGATGCCGTGGACCGCTGGCCCGAGATCGACTTCCAAGCCGCGGCCGCGCGGCTGCGCGGCGTGGTGGAGCGCACGCCGCTGGCGCGGTTCCCGTCGGGCGATCCGCGGATCGAACTGCGGCTGAAGCTCGAGTGTCTCCAGGTGGCGGGCGCCTTCAAGGCGCGCGGCGCCTGGAACCAGGTGTCGCAGCTCGACGCCGCCGGCCGGCGCGCGGGGGTCGTGGCGACCAGCTCCGGCAACCACGCCGGCGCCTTGGCCTGGGCGGCGCAGCGCGCGGGAGTGCCGTGCACCGTGTTCATGCCCGCCGACGCCTACCCCAACAAGGTCGCCGCCTGCCGCGAGCGCGGCGCCGAGGTGGTGCTGAGCCCGACCCGCCAAGAGGCCGAAGCCGCCTGCGCCGCGGCGGTGGCGGCCGGCGCCGTGCTGGTCCATCCCTACGACGCCACACGCACGGTGGAGGGGGCCGGCACGCTCGCAGCGGAGATCCTCGAGGAGTGGCCGGAGGTCGAGGTCGTCGTCTGTCCTGTGGGTGGCGGCGGCCTGATCGGCGGCTGCTCGCTCGCGCTGGGGCGGCTCAGCGGCGGCCGCGTGCGCGTGCTCGGCGTGGAGCCGGCCGGGGCGCCGAGCCTGAGCCTCGGGCTCGAGGCGCGGCGGCCGGTCACCCTGGAACGCATCACCACCCAGGTCCAGGGCCTCTGCCCGCTCGACTCCGGCGCCCTCAACGTCGCCATCGCCCTGGAGTGTGTCGACCGCGTCCTGACCCTCGAGGACCGAGCCATCTTCGCCGCCCAGCGCCAACTGGTCCTCCAAGGCGGCTGGGCCGTCGAACCCGCCGGCGCCGCCGCCCCCGCCCTCGTCCTGTCCGGTGCCCTCCCCGCAGACCTGCTTCAGGGCCGGACCCCCGATTCCCCCCTCCGTTTGGCCGCCGTAGTCTCCGGCGGCAACCCCGATCCCGCCCAACTGGCCACAATCCGGGGTCGTACATCGATTGATATTGGGGGTCGTACCTCCAATATCAACTGACGTACGACCCCTCTGCCATGCAGTCCTCCAGCATCACGCGTGTTCAGCAGTTCATCGTCGGCGCCTTGATGGCGGGCTGCTTTCTGTTCGGCGGAATCGTCTCGGTCATGGTGGCTTCGGGCCGGATCGCGCCGACGGGGCTCTCGACCGGGCCATTCTGGCTGGCTCTCGTGCTGCTGGGAGGCGTCGCCGTGGGGCTGCCGGTGATGAGCCAGGGCGGCTTCGAGCAGCGGCTGGCGGAGTTCCTGCGCCAGGGCAGGTCCCAAGAGGCCGGCCAGGCGATCGTCTCCCGCACGGTCCTGCGGGCGGCGCTGGCCGAGGGCTTCGGCATCGCCGGCGGCTCCTTCGCCTTCGTCACAGCCTCCCTGCCGTTCGCGATCGCGCCCTTCCTCGCCGTGGCCTGGCTGGCCATGATGTTCCCCACCGAGCGCAAGACCCAGGATCTGCTGCGGCGCTGATCAGCCGGAGGGCAGGAAGTCGCAGCGCAGCGACCAGCGGTGTTCGCCGCCGACGTCCAGGATCCGCGCCGTGCCGCTGGCCGCGGCGGTGAACAGGGAATCGAACGGGCTGGTCCCGGGCTCGACGCCGATGTTCAGATAGGGCTCGCCGGCGGTGCCGGTCCACCCGCGCAGGTTCAGCCACAGGCCGAGGTGGGGCATCGCCCCCGGATCGAAGCTGAGGCGCATCCTCTCGCCGCCCCCGGCGGGCCCCCATTCGACCCAGCCCTCCGGCATGGCTTCAGTGAATAGCTTGGCGGCCCAGCCCAGCGGCCCGTCGGCCGGAGCCCCTAGATCGAGCTCGGCGCCGTCGGCAGTAGCCGCGCGCGGCCAGCCCACGGGCGCGCCGGGCGCCAGGCCGCGCAGGCCCCGGGACGCTTCGCAGCGCCAGCGGGTGCCCGTCGGAAAGCGCAGCCTCATGCCCGGCTCGGCCCGCAGCAGCGGGTGGCTGCACCAGATGTAGGGCACCTGCTCCGAGGCGCGGTTGGTGACCCGGTAGCGGAACTCGAAGCCGGCCTCGCCGGGTTCGAGGCAGATCTCCTTCTCGATCCGGACCGGCAAGGCGAGGTCATCGAGCGCCAGCAGGACCGAGACGCCATCCTCGGTCTGCGCCGCCCGCTCGACGGTCCACGGCCGGCACCACAGCTCGCCGTGGTCGGTCAGCTCCGCGCGGGACCACACGCCCGCCGGCGACGCGCACAGGCCGATGGTCGGGAAGATCTCGTCCCAGCCGCCGGTGTCGAAGTCGTGGATGTAGGACCCCCCCGGCCGGGGCCGCCGCTGCGGCAGGCGCGGGTTCCGCCACAGCCAGGAGCGGCCGCTCGGCGCCGAGACCAGCTCGGTGATCTTGCCGCCGAGCGCCGGCGTCAGGTCGAACCGGAGCCGTTCGTTGCGCAGCGAGTAGACGCGCCAGCCGTCCCGCTCGAGGACGTCGAGGGTCGCGGGCATCAAGCGGGGCATTCGTCGGGCCAGGCGCGCTTGGCTGGGGGGAGAATGCGCGGCTCGGTCATGGTCGGGAGGCGGCGGGGGAGGTCCGGCCATCGGGGTCGGAGAACGATGCTAAGAGCGCTCGGACCGCCCCGCACCGGCTCCCCGGGCCTCGGCGGGAAGAAACCGGAGATCTTGGGAGCCGCGGCCGATCTCGGGAGGAGCGGTGAAGGAATCCAAGCTCGGAGACGGGGAAAACGGTCGCGGCTGCCTCCGGGGCAGATTCTCCCGCTGCCTCAGCCCCTTCCGGTAGGGTGGAGACAGCCGAAACCATCATTCCTGCCCCCCTGGGTGATGCACACCGAGCTCCTCCGATCCACCACACCGTGTCCCTTGCGCGTCGAACGCGAGGACATCGACTTCCGAACCGACCCGGCCGGCGCGGTGCTCCTTGAGGTCACCGTCCACAATGACGGTCCGATCCGCTCGACGCCGGCGGCGATGGACGTCGGCGCCTTGCCGCTGGGCGCCTTCACCGAGCCGACCAGCGTGTTCCGGCTGCCGGTGCCGCCGATCGCCGCGGGCGGCCGCGAGCGGCTGAAGTTGGACTTCCCGGCCTCCGGGACGCCCAGCGCGAGCCCCGACCGGCTGCCTCCCGACCTGCTGCGCCTGCAGGATCCCGGGCGCTGGTCGTGGGCCGGCGGCTTCGACGTGCGGGTCGGCCCGGTGCGCGCCGAGCGCCAGCGCGGCCGCGAGGTCCGCTTCCGCCCCGGCCGCGCCAACTTCACCCTGTTCCTGGTCGGCTCGAGGCCGGACGAGTTCCGCTTCGACTTCCAGGGCGACGCGCTCGGCTGGGGCCCGCGGCTGCACCGGGTGCTGCCGAGCGCGCGCGGCCTGATCGAAGCCATCGAGGGCGAGGGCTTGGCCGGCGGCACCGCCGGTCAGATCGAGGCCGTCGAGCCGTGGACCTGGCTCGCGGTCGACAAGCCGGCCTGGATGACCCTCAGCTTCGTGCCGCCGGTGGACGCGCGCCGCGGCAGCCTGGCGGTCGAGGTCACCCAGAGGTCGAGCGGCCGGGTCGGCCTGGTCGAGTTCGGGTTCCGGGTCTGACCCAGCTCCCGGCGCAGCGAGGTTTCGCGGCGGCCAGCCTAGAATCGCCGTCGCCGATGAACCCTGCCCTGCCGCCCCGGGAGTTGCTGCTGTCCGCGGAGGACCTGGTCCAGCCCCGGGGAGTGGAGGTCGCCTGGGGCACGGCGGTGGTCACCACGGTGCGATCGCCGGACAAGGAGACCGTCAACGAGGACGCCTGCCTGATCCTGGACCTCGGGGACGGCGCCGGCCTGCTGGCGCCGGATGGCAGCCTCGCCGGCCCGGCCCAGGGCGGGGGCGCGGCCGCCGCGGCCCCTGCCACCCTGCGGGGGGCCCCGCTCCAGCCGCCCGGGGAGCCCACCGGGGGGGCGGCGCGGGGCTTTTCGAGGACGGGGAAAGGGCGGGGGGGGGAGGGGGGGGGGTGTTCGGGGGCGGCCGTATCTTGGACAAAAA
>JACNJP010000435.1:4509-5452 GCA_014382465.1 Planctomycetota bacterium | reverse complement strand
TCGACCGCGGCGTCGACGCCGCGGTCGCCCTGCTCGACCTGGCGGCGCTCGCCGAGCTCGGCGGCGGCCGGCTGCCCGAGTTCCGGCCGCCCGCCAGGCTGCCGGGGATCAAGGTCGACGTCGCCCTGGCCCTGCCGGCTGCGGTCTCGTACGCCGAGGCCGAGGCCTCCGTGCGGGCCGCCGGCGGCAAGCTGCTCGAGAGCCTGGAGCTCTTCGACCTCTTCGAAGGCCCTCCGCTGGCCGAGGGGCAGCGCAGCCTGGCCTTCCACGCCGTGCTGCGG
Organism: Planctomycetota bacterium; assembly: GCA_014382465.1. Lineage (GTDB taxonomy): Bacteria > Planctomycetota > UBA1135 > UBA1135 > UBA1135 > J029. The sequence goes on along the minus strand of JACNJP010000435.1, from coordinate 5,171 downwards.
GCGGCCGACCGCACCCTCGAGGACACCGACGAGCGCCGGTTCCTGGAGAAGGCGGCGAAGGCCGCCACCGAGCTCGGCGGCGGCCTGCGTCAGTAGCGGTTGACGAACAGGGTGGCCTCGGAGCGCGCCGGGAGCTGGCGCGCCTCGACTCCGGCGGCGGCCAGCAAGCCGGTCAGGACGGTCCGGTTTCGGCCGTCCTCCAGCGGCTCGTGCACCAGCACGAAGGCCGGCTCGGGCCCCCCGAGCAGCTCCACCGCGCGGGCGAAGGCGCGCTCGTTGCGCGAGCGTTCGGGCCCTTCGCCCTGGCCGGCGGCGTAGGCCCAGGCCTTGGGCGTCGGACCGAGGACCTCGAGGTCGGTGCGCCCGAGGCGGTAGCTCAGGCCGTAGGACCAGCTCATGAGCTGGGCTCCGCGCCAGTCGGCGGCCCCGGCGGCCAGCAGCGCCTGGGAGCTGCCGTCCTCGCTGCGGCCCCGGACCGGGTCGAGGTGGTAGAGGAGGCCGCCGCACGCCAGCAGCAGCCAGGTCCCGGCGATCCATCGGCGCGCGCCCCGCGCGGCGGGGGCGGGGCCTCCAGCCCCCCCCCCCCACGGCCAGCCGCGCGCCGGGGCGCCGGGGCAAAGCCCGCGCCTCCCCCCCGGCGACGGCTGAGCGAATGAACCCGG
>JACNJP010000435.1:0-4499 GCA_014382465.1 Planctomycetota bacterium | reverse complement strand
GGCGCCGCGGCGGGAGGCGCCCCGGGACGACGGAGGCGCCGCGCGCGGCCTGCCCTGGTCAGGGCCCAGGACGGCGAGCAGGTAGAAGCGGAGGAAGCGGCGCGACAGCAGCAGCAAGGGCGCGTCAAGCAACAGGCGGGCGCCGCGGGAGGAGAGGGCGGACAGGTCGGCCGCCAGCCACAGGGCCAGGCCGGGCACGGCGGGCGCGTAGTAGGCCGGCTGCTTGCCCTGGGGCAGCGTGAACAGGAGGACCGGCAGGAAGGCCCACACGGCGTGGAACAGCCGCTCGCCAGGGTCGCCGCAGACCGTCCCGCGGCGCTGCGCGGACAGCAGGCCCGCCAGCCAGGGGAGCGAGATCGCCGCCACCAGGGCCGGGAAGAACCACAGCGGCTGGGCGCGGGCGTGGACGTCGCTGGAGAGGCGGCCGACGACCTCGCGGCCGATCCAGAAGTCCAGCAGGCCGGGCTCCGCAGCCGCCGCCGCCCAGTACCAGGGCAGGCCGATGGCCGCCAGCGGCAGCCACAGCGCGGGGTGGAGCAGGCGCAGGGCCCGGGCGGCCCGGCGCTCGAGCAGGCTGGTGACCAGCAGCACCGCCAGGGTGAGCGCCGGCCCCACCGGGCCCTTGACCAGGAAGGCGCCGCCGAGGGCGGCGCCGCAAAACGCCGCGCTGCGCCAGCCACCCTCCAGCAGCAGCCGGCGACCCGCCAGCATGCCGGCGCAGACCAAGGCGCTGAGGACCATGTCCAAGGTCGCGAGCTGCCCCAGGACCAGCAGCAGCGGCTCCGCCAGCAGGATGAGGACCGCGACCGTCGCCGCCTCCTCGCCCAGGGAGCTGCGCGCGCGCCGGTGGAGCAGCAGCGCCAGCAGCGCCAGGGCCAGCAGGGCCGGCAGCCGCACGGCGAAGGCCGAGGGGCCCAGCACGGCGATGGCGCTCGCCATCAGCCAGTAGACCCCAGGGGGCTTGTCCGGATAGACCTCTCCGGACTGGCGCGGCAGCAGCCAGTCGCCGGACGCGACCATCTCCCGCGCCGCCTCGCCGTAGCGCCCCTCGTCGGGTTCGGCCAGGGGGCGCAGCAGGGCGGCGGCGGAGACCACCGCCAGGAACAGCAGGATCAGTCGGCGGTCGGCGGCGGTGGGCAAGGGAAGAGGTTTGGTGGAAGGCCGGGGACGGGGTAGTTTTTCTCCATCCGGTGGCGTCGGCAAGCACTCCTTCCCGCCGGTCCGATGCACCTGATGGGCTGGCTCCGCCGGAACTTCGACACCTGCTTCATCGTGATCCAGGTCTGGTTGGATGGTTTCACCATCCTCCTGGCCTGCGTGTGGGGCCTGGGCGTCTTCCGCCAGCTCAACCAATTCTCGCTCTACCGGCAGCTCGTGGTGGTGATCATCGGGGTGACCCTGGTGAGCTTCTGGAACTGCGGCCTCTACCGCTGGCGCAAGTCGATCCTCAACGTCGAGGAGTACCGCTCGACCTTCCAGGCCACCATGCTCAGCTTCCTGGGCACGGCGACCACCATCTACCTGCTGCGGGCGGTGGAGGAGGGGGACAAGAAGTGGGACTTCCCCGGCTTCGACCTGCTGCGGGCGGTCCACGACGTCGTCGGCCTGGCCGACATCGACCAGTGGTCGCGCTTCATCTACCTGCTGATCTTCGCCATGATCTTCGGCCTGATGGTCGTCCAGCGCGGGATCATGTTCAAGATCAGCTCGATGCTCCACGCCGCCGGCTTCGGCAACACCAACGTGGCGGTCTTCGGCACCGGCGACATGGCGCAGCGGGTGGAGCAGAAGATGCGGATCTTCCCCACCCTCGGCTTCCACTTCGTCGGCTACTTCGACGAGGGGGAGGAGCCGCCGGAGGGGCGCGGGGGCGCCAGGCCGTACCTGGGCGGCCGCCGCCAGCTCGAGGAGATGCGGGTCATGCACGGCATCAGCCGGGTGATCATCTCCAAGCCCGAGATGGAGGAGGACGAGCTGATCGAGCTCTGCGGCCACCTCGAGAACCTCGGCATCGAGTACCAGGTGGTGCCGCGGCTGTACCACTTCTTCTCGCAGCGGTTCGCCATCGACAGCCTGGACTCGATCCCGCTGATCACGCTCAACCGCAACCCCGGCCGGCCGATCTACCGGCTCACCAAGTCGCTGGTCGACCGCCTGCTGGCGCTGGTGCTGCTGGCGCTGCTGTCGCCCTTCCTGCTGCTGATCGGCCTGCTGATCCGCCGCGAGTCGAGCGGCCCGGTGCTGTTCAGCCAGGTGCGGGTGGGCTTCAAGCAGCGCACCTTCCGGATGATCAAGTTCCGCACCATGTACCATGACATGTGCGTCGACGCCGCCACTCCCAACAGCCGCAGCGATCCGCGCGTCACCCGCATCGGCCGGTTCCTGCGCCGGACCTCGCTCGACGAGCTGCCGCAGCTGGTCAACGTCCTGCGCGGCGAGATGTCGCTGGTCGGGCCGCGGCCCGAGATGCCCTTCATCGTCGGCCACATCCAGAACGACATGGAGGACCCGGTCTACCACCTGCGCTTCGACACCAAGCCGGGCATCACCGGCCTGTGGCAGGTGTCCTCGGCCCGCAAGGCGCCGATCCAGGAGAACATCGACTACGACCTCTACTACCTTGAGAACCAGAGCGTCTTCCTCGACATCGTCATCCTGTTCCTGACCGCCCTGGCGGTGCTGCGGATCCGTGAGACCTACTGAGCCCTCCCGTGGCCAGGAGGCCGCCGCGCCGGAGTACCGCGGCCCGGACCGGCGCCACCGGCCGACCCCGATCCTGTCCCGCTACTCCTTCCTCGGCGGCCGCCGCCGGATCGGCCGCCGCGACGGCGAGGTCGCCGATCGCTTCGTCGACCGCTACTCCCTGCGCACCTGGATCGCGCTCAGCCTGTTCATGGGGCTCAACCTGATGGACAGCCACTTCACGCTGATCTACCTCCAGCGCGGCGGCGAGGAGGGCAACCCGGTGGCCATCGCCCTGCTCCAGAGCGGCATGGGCACCTTCATCCTGGTGAAGGCGCTCGGCATCGGCGTGGCCGCGACCCTGTTCTGCCTGCTGAAGAATTTCCGCAACGGACGCATCGGCGTCTTCATCGCCCTCGGGCTCTACCAGCTGCTGCTCTTCTACCACCTGAGCCTCTACTTCAACTGGTTCGAGAACTCGGTGCTGCCCTGAGCCGGCGGTCAGCCGCGGCGCTGGCGCTTGGTCAGCCCGAGGCGGCGCAGCCGGGCGTAGAGGGTCGAGCGGTCGACCGCCAGCAGGGCCGCCGCCCGCTCCCGGCTGCCGCCGCAGACCCGCAGGGCCTCGAGCAGGATCCGCCGCTCCGGCTCCTCGAGCAGCGCCTTCAGGCTGTAGCGGCGGTCGGGGTCCAGCTTGGGCAGCGGGATCCCATCTGCCGGGTCCATCTCGTAGCCGGCCACGACCGACGGCAGGTGCTCCGGCTGGATCGAGCCGTCCCGGCTGAGCAGGAGCCCGCGCTCCAGCGCGTTGGCCAGCTCGCGGACGTTGCCCGGCCAGCCGTGCTGCAGCAGGTGGCGGGCCGCCGGGCGGCTGATGCGCGGGATCGGCCGCTCGTAGGTCGCCGCCAGGCGCGACAGCAGCCGCCGCGTCAGGGGCATGATGTCGGCCGTCCGCTCCCGCAGCGGCGGCAGCTGGATGTGGATGACCTCGATGCGGAACAGCAGGTCCTCGCGGAACTCGCCGCGGCTGACCGCCTCCCGCAGCTTGCTGTTGGTGGCGAACAGCAGCCGCACGTTCGAGGTGCGGGTGCGCGACTCGCCGACGCGCTCGAAGGTCCGGTCCTGGAGGAAGCGCAGCAGCTTGACCTGCAGCCCCGGGGAGGCGCAGCCGATCTCGTCCAGGAACAGGGTGCCGCCGTCGGCCTCCTCGAAGCGGCCCGGGTTGTCGCGGAAGGCGCCGGTGAAGGAGCCGCGGGCGTGGCCGAAGAGCTCGCTCTCGAGCAGGGACTCGGGGATCGCCCCGCAGGAGACGGTGACGAAGGGTTTGCCGGCGCGGTCCGACAGGCGGTGGATCGCCTGGGCCAGCATGCTCTTGCCGGTGCCGCTCTCGCCGCTGATGAGGACCGAGACCCGCGTCGGGGCCACCGACCGGACCTGGTCGAAGGCCGCCAGCATCTTCGAATCGCGGGCCACCAGGTGGTCCAGCGAGTGCTCCAGCTCGAGCCGGGCCCGCAGCACCTGGACCTCCCCCTTGAGGCGCTGCTCCTCGATGAGCTTGCCGACCGCCAGCAGGAAGTCCTCCTCCGCCTGCGGCCAGGGGATCCGGTTCAGGTCGGGGGGGGCGCCGGTGCCGCTGCGGCGGGGGCCGCGGCCCACCCCGGGGGCCAGGGTGACCAGCGGGGGCAGGCCCCGGCCCCTTGTCAGCCCCCCGACCCATGAGCCCCCCCACGCCCGCTCCCGCCCCCGCCAGCCCCGGAGCAAGGCCAAACGCCCCCCCCCCCCCCGCCCCCCCGCCCCCCCCCCGCCCCGCCCTCCCTCCC